>NZ_CP018866.1:1533846-1840961 GCF_002250055.1 Sutcliffiella cohnii | reverse complement strand
AATGGTTGGTAGAACAGGTATTAGCATAGAATTTCCTAAAGTCATCACAAGAGGAATAGAAGCTATGGACACGACTGCCCACCTTTTATGTTGCATAGCAATACCTTCCTTAATCATTGTAATCAATAATGTATTCCTTTTTTAATATGGTCTGGATTGTTTGAAAATATTTTGCCAAAAAAAGACGTGGGTAATTATCTATTTTTATAATGTTGCATTAAAACTGGATTTAAGAACAAAAGCGCAGGCGCTTGGTAGAGATACAGGAAATACGGCGAACTGCGCTAAACAGGTGTTGACTTATCGTACTTCGGATAAGGGAAGTTTGATACGACCTAAACGCCGGAGCTAGACGTAACGAAAGTAAAAATAATAGTTATCCACAAAATTTAACGTTTATGGGTCCAAAACGATAAAAAAAGCCTATGGTTCCCCATAGACTTGCTGTTACCCTATAATAATTCGCTCAACAGGATAATGATAATTCGGTGGCTTTTCTTTACTTTCTAGTATAAATAGGAACGTCAGTAAACCAACTCGTCCTATAAACATTAAACATATAATCACTAACTTACCAATTGTAGATAAATCAGGAGTTATACCCATTGATAGTCCTGTCGTTCCAAAAGCTGAACAAACTTCAAACAATATTTGAATGAGAGCAAAGCTTTCGGTAGCACTTAAAATAACGACGGAACTACCTACAATAATGATTGCTAATAAAAGGACAACTAATGACTTTACTATATCTTCATGGTGGATTTCTCTTCTAAAGATTTTAACATCCTTTTTACCTCGTGCGAAGTGATAAAGAAATAAAATGTTTAAGGCAAAAGTCGTGGTTCTAATACCTCCCCCAACTGAGCTAGGGGAAGCTCCTATAAACATTAATCCACTCATAACTAATAGTGTTGCTAAGGAGAACTCACTTACATCCATCGTTGCTAAACCACCGCTTCTAGTTGTAACGGATTGGAAAAGCGCATAGAAAAATGATTCATGCCAAGACAAACCTTTAAAATAATTATTAAATTCTAACAGGATGAGCATAATCGTACCAAATATAATTAATAGAGCAAACGTTAATGATGTAATTTTAGTAAACAAAGAAAAACGAAACTTCCCACTTCTATTTGTTAAAAATTCCTTTACTTCGACCAATACTGGAAATCCAATAGCACCAGTAGTAATTAAAAGCATCGTAATAAATTGGACAAAATAATCATGTGCAAAAGGAACGAGTGATTCTCCCGTAATGTCAAATCCACCGTTTGTTGTAGCACTAACAGAAGCAAAAAATCCGTGTAAATACGCTTCCTGCCACGTTGGAAAATACGATAAATAATAGGTCCCTAACACTAATGCCCCAATTAACTCAATTATTAAGATTAAAACTAAAATATGCTTAATTAATTTAACAATACCAGAAAGATTGGATTGGTTTTGGTCGAGCATCATTAGTTTTCGTTCGCGGAGTCCAATTTTTCTTCCAAGTAATAACCAAATAAATGTACCGACAGCCATTACACCAACGCCGCCAAACTGTAAAACAAACGCTAAAATAAATACCCCTGGTACTGTAAACGTTTCTGCTGTATTTACTACTGTTAAGCCTGTCACACTTACTGCACTGACCGCTGTAAACAATGCATTAATAAACGTCCAGTCATCACTAGTATGTCGAGCTACTGGAAGGCTTAATAATATAACCGCTATAATTACTGCGATAAAATAAAAGCTTACAATTAATTGTGCAGGAGACATACTATGTAATCTTTTATTTATCATAAACTTAAATTTTCCCATAATAATCCTTTCTTTACTTGCTTGTTATATGTATATGATAGATGATTATTCTTACATTTTAAAGAACAAATTTATCATTTTCCATCCTAAGAATTAATATTAATGCACACTTTTTGGTGAGTATTACCAAACTGTAAAAAATCTTCCCATCTATGTGGAACTTTCCAAGTATGATGACTCTATTAAATCTAATACTATTAGTACAACTTTTCAAGTAAGAAAAGTTAGTAAGATGGGAGGGATCATGATGGCTAGAAGTAGTAATAAATTACTTGTACCAGGAATTGAACAAGCTCTAGACCAAATTAAGTACGAAATCGCACAAGAATTTGGTGTTCAACTTGGCTCTGATACGGTATCCCGAGCAAACGGCTCCGTAGGTGGAGAAATAACAAAACGTTTAGTAGCACAGGCTCAGTCACAATTAAAAGGCCAATAATTTCATATAAAATGGACGAACCTAGAGAGTATTTGCTCTCTAGGTGTTTTTCTTACATAAAAAAACTCACATTTTTAAATGCGAGTAAAAGTTAAAAACATATTATATTATTGCGGTCTACCTTTTTCATCTTTTCGATGACTATTATTTGATTCTCTTTTTTGCTTTACTTCTTCCATCTTTTTTTGCTTACGATCTTCTTTTTCTTGTTGTCGGTCACGTTTTCTTTGCTCATTTTCTAGCTTCTTTTCTTTCCCCTTAGATTGAGCATTTTCATTTCTATTCTTATTTCCTTTATTCCCGTTATTAGTGTTTTTCATTTCGTTTTTCTTTTCTGCTTGTTGCTGTTTTCTTTCATCTCTTTCAGCTAACTTTTCTTCTTTTTTACTTTGTCCTTTATTAGCTGGAGGAGACGATGAATTGTCTTCAGTTGATTGTTCTTCTTCTGTTACTTTAACATCCTCTTCAACAACTTCATCCATTTCTTCTTCCAAGATTACTTCTACAGCATTTTCTCTTTGTTCTTGCTGAACAAATTTCCCGGCAGACATTCCTTGTTCTTTTGCTTTTTCACGATTTTCAACACTTGTTTCGATAACAGTTACTTTTACTTCATTTTGCTTTATATCATTCGTAAGTTCGTTTACTTCTTTATCTATTTGAGCTTTAATTGCCAAATTCTCTATATTCGTAACAATAGAAGTGATGATAATTTCTTTTCCAGCTTCCATGTATCCTTGTTCCCGGAATAATTGTATCAGTTCTTTCGTCACGTCATGTATATGTTTCTTGTTCCAATCATCTACTAGTGCAATTAATACTTGACCGTCTTCATTATAAGCCTGCATTTCAATAACTTGTAACTTTTTATTTACAGCCATCTCTATACTAGGATTTATATCAAGTCCAACATATGCCTGCACTTCACTTTGTGTGAAACGAGGTAGTAAGGATAGCACTAATAAAATGGAAGCTAATACAGAAACTAGTTTCCACCCACGGAATGACAAATTAAAACTTTTCTTTTTTCTCTCTAAAGAAGTGTAAGGAAAAAATGTTGTTTCTTCCCCAATATCATACGTATCCCTTAGTTTTTTCCCTTTTATAAATTCACCTTCAGGGGTCAACATTGTGATATAGTCATGATGAACTTCTAACACAATCCCTTTTTTCACTATTAACCGCCCCTTTTAAATATTCATTTAAATATAAATAATCCCCAGATAAAATGATTGCAATTGCAATTATATATTTTCTATTTCTCTCTATTGTTTTACGACTAACTTTCACTAATCGCTCTAAATGTTTGATTGGTAGCATTTTTTTCTGGAACAAATGTACTTTAAGTTCTTTATTATTAACAAGTATTTCCGCAATTTTAATACAGTTTTCTCTTGCATCTGCATGCTTTGGCGAACATTCTATAAGATCTGAAATCGTCAAATCAAATTGAGCTAAAACTGTTTGATAATATAAAATTTCTTCTTTGCGTTGTGCTTGCTCTAATTGTTTTGTGTAATCTTCAATGGATAATGTTGCTTCTATTTGATTTGGTACATTTTCTTCTTCATTATTGGAATAGTTTGATAAGCTAACGGTATTATGCTTGCTTTCTTTTCTAATAAAATCAATGACCCGTCTTTTAATAATTAAGTCAGCAAAAGATATGAGTGAACTCCCTTTATCTGTCGAGTATTTATCAATTGCTTCGTTAAAAGCTATTAAACCAATACTGAATTCGTCATCCGATTCGTTAATGTATCTTTTACAAACAGAAGATACCGATTTCGCAATAAATGGTCGATATTTATCAATTATTTCATTTCGCAATTGGATGTTTCCAGCTTGTACTGCTAATACTTCTTCTTCTAATGTTTGCTTGCTTTGTTTTTTTCCGAACTTAAAAAGCAGGCTCAGCATTGGCTTCACCTCTCTCCCTTTCATACCCTTCGTAACCAATTTGGTTTTTATATGGGTAGTTTCATAAATTATTTTAAAGGAGACTTTAAATTTTAGCCACCTTATTTATATAAAGGTGGCCTTTTTCGGAAAAAAAGTCAATGTAAAAAATTGTATCGACCTTTTTAAGTTACAGTTGTATTAAATATTAATTACGGCCGTTTGCATTTCCTTTACCGTTTTGATTACCATTATTGTTTTTTTGCTCTTTTCCATTTCCATTACCTTGTTGTTTTTCCTTAGAAGCATTTTCATTTCCCTGTTGCTTTCCTTTAGAGGAATTTTCATTTTTATTAAGTTGTTTCTTTTCCTCTTCTTTCGTTTGCTTCTGCTTTACTTCTTTTTTCACTTGCTTTTCTGTTTCTTTAACAGCCTTTTTCTCTTCTTTTACAGCCTTGTTTTTTACTTGAGGAGATTGTTTTTCATCTTTAACACTATTTTCATCAGTGTTTTCTTCATTGTCCTCTTCAACTACCTCTTCTTCTGTATCAACCGGTGTTTCTTCGTTCACATCTTCTATTACGTCATCTTCAACAGGAGTTGTTTTTTCTTCTTCCAGTAATTCCGCTAATTGTTGCGCTAATAATTCTTCCTGTTCTGGGTATTTCGTAACTAATCGATCATATGCTCTTTCGATATTTCTTTTTAAAGCAGCTTTTGCTTTCGGGTTATCAATTTTTTTATAATTTTTGCTTAATGAAATGATATTTTGTGAAAGCTTCACTTCAAGGTCTAAACGATTGTCATCTTCAACAATTGTTTCTTCGTCTTCCACTATCTCTTCTTCGACCTCTATATCTTCTTCATTTGCTTTGTTAGTATCTTCTTCTGCTGCTAATTCTTCATCAATTTCTTCCATTTTTTCTTGGACTTTCTCCATCGCCTCTAAACCACGTTGTAATGTTTCATCTGCTAGTTCCATTTCACCTTTTTCTAACAATGCCTCTGCTTCTAGAATTCGCTCATTCGCAATAGATAGTAATAGTTCAGCTTCTTTTTCCTGATCGCTCGTAAACGCTATTTGAATTTTTTCAAAAAACGTTTTGACAAAATAAAAGAAATTACCTGGTACTAGAGAAACTTCTTCAAATTTCTCTGTTTCTTCTACCTCATCTACTACAGTAGAAGTTTTTAATTCTTCACCATTCACGTCTTCTGTTGTAACGATAATTGATGGCGCTTCTTCCGCATTCCATTTCCCAGTTTCACCTGAAGCAAACGCTGCAGTTGTAGGTGTTGCTGCTACTAACAATGCTGCTAGTGAACAATTTACGATTACTTTCTTCATGTATAAGTCCCCCTAAAATAGATTCACTACATTGTTACGATAATGTTTCATTTTTGACGGGGTAGCAACAAAAATTAAAATTAAAATACATCAAATTTCCTACAATATTTTTTTCCATTTGACAAAATTTTCTCTCCTTGTATACTTGCGTACTATATAATAGGTTAGAAATGGAAAAAGCTACTCATTATAAGTAGCCACAAAAATAGTTATATATTGGAAAATACCATTTCCCTCGAATTCTAACTAAAAAACTATTTAATTAATATTCGTTTTTCTTTATTATATTGATGTTTTTTGTAATATTGGACCATCGTGTCGACCGTTGAATTAAAATTAGCACATTTAATTCCTGACCTTCTTAAATAATTCACTGCTTCCGAACAATCATAATTAGACTTGCATGTAAAATAATCTAACGCTTCTTTTTCAACCATTAACCACCTTCTTATAAAAGAAAACGATAATAATGCTTTTGATAAAAATAACGGAAATACTCCAAACGGCCTTTTATTTAACAATTGTCTTGCCATTAGAGCATACGCTTCTTTCGTTCCAATTGGGTTAGGATTTGTTAAATGAAACACTTTACTAGTTGTTTCATCAGTATGAGCTAAAAAGATAGTAGCTTGAACGATATAGTCTACAGGTACTACATTCAATTCTACATTTTCTTTGTGTAAATACGGAATAATTGGTGAATAACGAAGGCGTTGTAAAAAGTTTAAAATCATATAAGGACCATCAAATTTCGCAGTTTCTCCTGTTAGACTATCACCAATTACAATCCCAGGGCGAATAATAGTAGTAGGAATCTGTTCCATTTCTCTTTGTACTTCAACCTCCGCCCAAAATTTTGTTTCTTCATAGTGGTTTCGAAACGACTGATTGCGATCGAGTTCATACTCATATATTGTGCCTTTACGTAACCCAGCAACATACGCAGTACTAAAGTAAATTAACCTTTTTAAATGGGTTATTTTTTTTATAAATTGAATTACATTTCTCGTCCCGATAACATTAACACGATATGCTACATCTTTTTTCACAGCTAAATCATATATTGCAGCGAGGTGGAAAACATACTCAACTTCTTCATATATCCTTTCAAGATTAGTTGAGTCAATCTTTAACATCTCTTTCGTAATATCTCCTTCTATTATTTCAAATTGAATATGATGATATTGTAAAAGAGATAATTCTTCATTTGCTTTCTCTAACTGAGACGGTAAAACTAATAAGTATATTTTTGCTTCCTTTTCTTTTTTGGCCAGTTCTCGTACTAACTGCTTTGCAAGAAAGCCTGGAAAACCAGTAAATAAGTATACCCCCATTTTTTATCCCCCTAATAATTAAACTAAACCACATTTTTGTCTACCATTTTTTTATAAAAGGAAATCGTAATCGATTGGACAAACTAACGTTAAAATACAAGGAAATGTGGTGATATTACATGCACACGATGTGGAAAGGTTCTATAAGTTTCGGCCTAGTAAACATTCCAATCAAAATGTTTTCTGCTACAGAAGATAAAGATATAAAAATGCGAACCCTTCATAGTGAGTGTCACACACCAATAAAATATGAAAAGGTTTGTCCACACTGTGAAAAAGAGGTGGAACAAAATGACCTTGTTAAAGGATATGAGTATGTGAAAGGAAAATATGTCATTTTGTCCGATGAAGAATTACAATCGTTAAAAGAAGAGCATGAAGATAAAAGCGTAAAAATAATTGATTTTGTAAAACTGGATGATATAGACCCTATATATTTCAATCGTTCATACTTTTTAGGACCAGGGGAAAATGGAAGTAAAGCATATTCATTACTTCGAGAAGCACTACAACAGTCAGGTAAAATTGGTGTTGCGGAAATTACGATACGCTCCAAGCAACAACTAGCAGTTGTTCGTGTTTATCAAGATTGTTTAGTAATGGAAACTGTCCATTATCCTGATGAAGTTCGCAATGTAAAAGAAGTTCCTGCAGTACCGGAAAAAGCAGAAATAAATGAACAAGAGTTAAATACAGCGATGCTACTTATTGATCAACTTACAACAGAGTTTGATCCTGAGAAATATCATGATGACTATCGGGAAGCAGTATTGAACTTAATTGAACAAAAAGTGAATAGTGAAGAAGGTACGATCACTCCTCAAGATGCTGCACCGAAAACAAATGTTGTTGACTTAATGAGTGCTCTACAAGCAAGTATTGAAAAGACTAAAAAGCAAGAACCAAAAACGGCCAAACCTGCCAAGCAAATTCCTTCTACTTCTGGGAGACAGGATAAAGCTGAAACGGCTAAATCGGAGTCAACCGGACCGAAAAAACGAACAACACGAAAAAAAGCGACAGTTTAAGATTGTCGCTTTTTTATTTTTATAAAGAATGGTAAACAATAGAAGTAATAAGTTTTCGTTAGAAAGGAATCGAATTACCTTGCTAAAACCGATGCTGCCAACGTTACATGCAAATGCACCAATGGAAAAAGAGTGGGTTTATGAAATAAAATACGATGGCTTTCGTTGTATTACGACGATAAATAAAAATACCATTTCCCTTCAAAGCCGTAACGGTCAAATGTTAAACGATTCATTTCCAGAAGTTGTCCGTTTTTTAGAAACATTGAGTTCGCGTGGATTAACATCCTTTCCAGTTGTACTTGATTGCGAATTGGCTGTTTTACAATCGGACTATAAAGCAAACTTCCAAGCCATTCAAAAAAGAGGTCGAACGAAAACACAATCAACTGTCGAACATTTAGCTAAAGAAATACCTGCTACATTATGCGCTTTTGATTTATTACAGCTTGGAACAGAACAAATGATGAACACACCATATATTCAGCGAAAAGAAATACTATTAAAGCTTTTTAAACAGTTAGAGCTACCAGAAAACACCGTCCACCTTTCCGATAAACTGCTACAATATGTTCCTTTTTTTAATAAGTACGATGACATTTGGAACATCGTTCTTACGCATGATAGCGAAGGAATAATTGCTAAAAAGACGACAACAAAATGGGAAGGAAAACGAACTACTAATTGGATTAAAGTAAAAAACTATAAGATAGCTTCTTGCTTCATAACTGCTTATCAAAAAGATAACGGTTATTTTCATATTGGAGTTTTTGATCAGAATGAGAAAATTGTATCTATCGGTTTATTTTCACACGGTTTAACGGCAGAAGAACGCAGTGCCCTTCTCCAAGTAATAAAAAATAATAATATAGAAGAAAACGATCGTTACATAAAAGTACCACCAAGCATTTGTGTCGATATTCACTATCTTGAACTTTACGACAAAGAATTACGCCATCCTGAATTCAAACAATTTCGGTTAGACTTGCAACCTAATGAATGTACAATAAGTAAGATCATGGAGAAAAAGGTGAACATTCCAGAGAGTGTCCAACTAACTCACCCGGATAAACCGATATGGGAAAATCCACTTGTCACAAAAGAAGAATATATACACTATTTAGTTGAAGTTGCACCACACTTTTTATCATTTTTAAAGGATCGCCCGTTAACTGTTATTCGGTATCCGCATGGAATGTTCGGTGAAAGCTTTTATCAAAAAAACTGTCCTGATTATGCTCCGAATTTTGTACAAACAGTAAATCATGAAAATATTGAGTATATAGTATGTAACAATTTGGAAACGTTATGTTGGTTAGGAAATCAATTAGCAATTGAGTATCACATTCCGTTTCAACCTTTTCAGCATACGAAACCTAGTGAAATTGTATTTGATTTAGATCCACCGTCTGTTGATCAATTTTCATATGCGATTAAAGCTGCAAAAATGATGAAAGAGGTTTTTGATCAGCTAAACTTACATTCTTTCGTAAAAACATCTGGAAGAAAAGGAATTCAAGTGTACATCCCTCTACCTGACGACACGTTCACATACGAACAAACGAGAACATTTACAGAATTTATTGCAAACTATTTAATTTCAAAAGAACCAAGCCTCTTTACTATAGAACGACTCAAAAAAAACAGAAACAACAAGCTGTACATCGATTACATCCAACACTGGGAAGGAAAAACAATTATCGCTCCATTCTCGCCACGTGGAAGTGATTTTGCAGGAATTGCGATGCCTCTTTATTGGGATGAGGTGCAAAATAATTTATTACCTAAACAATTCACTATGAAAAATGTTGTCCAAAAGCTAAAAGAAGACGGTGATCCATTCCAAAGCTTTTGGAACGTTAAAGAAAAACAACCATTTGAACCGGTCTTGCAGTTTTTACGAAAAGTATAAAGAAGAGTAAATGTGGAAAGGATGTTCGTAGATATCTCTTTTAAAGGAGAAATGCGATATGTATACCTTTTCTATTCAAGAACCAATCGTAATCGATAACGAACTAATGGTGATAGAATTTAAAGATGAATCCGAACCATTCGATGGAAGCCAATTTAAACTACATATGGATGCACAATCATACGATGTAAAAAAACTAACGGTCTTTCGCCCCCGATTAAACTTGTGGCAAGACATTACAGCGATGCTTTCTCCCTTTTATGTAGCAGCCGTAAAAAATGAATTGCTACATCAAGTTTCTGTTCTTCAAAAAGGAAAAATATCTTAAAATTGAGCAGATTAAAGTGTGAGACATTATTTTCGGCGTTCACTTTAAAACCGCGACGCCTAATTTTTTTCAAGGATCGTAAATGAAATTATAAAAAAAGTTGCCCCTTTGACTATCGGGACAACTTCTTTTTATACGAAAAACCATACATACGCAAAACTAATAATAGCAACAAATAAACTTGCAATCATGCCAACAAGTAGCGGCTTACTTCCTAGCTCTGTAAATTTACGCCAGTCTACTTGAAGTCCGACACCTGCCATGACGATAATGACAAGAAACTTGGCAATCTGACCAAATATAGCTGATACAGAATCAGAAATAATGCCAAATGAATAGAAAACGCTCATTAAAACGAAGCCTATGATGAATATTGGAAACGCCTGCTTATAATGTACAGGTTCGTCCTTCGTTTTTCTAACTAGTATAAATATAATAGCTAAAACAAGCGGTAAAATAAATAACGTTCGTACAAGCTTAACAGTCGTTGCAATTTCTCCTATTTCATCACCAAGTAAAAACCCGACTGCGACAACAGATGAAGTATCATGAATAGCGGAGCCAATCCAAATACCAATTTGTAGAGGCGTCAAGTCTACCATTCTAGCGATCCAAGGATAAACTAACGTCGCAATAATATTGAACAGAAAGATTGTAGAAATCGCGTAGGCAGTTATCGATTCCTTCGCAGAAACTACTCCTTTTACGACTGAAATGGCTGTTGCCCCACAAATACTTGTTCCAGACCCAATTAATAAACTTAATGTAGATTCAATATTAAACAGTTTACCTACAGCAAGCGTGATGGCAATTCCACCAATGACCACTAAGAGGATCAGAAAAATAGACTGCATACCGATGGAAACAATCGATTGGACACTTAATGTCGCACCGAGGAGAATGATCGCTAGCTTTAATACTCTTTTTACGACAAAACTTACTCCCTTTTGGCTCTCGGGTGAAATAGGCATAACATTACGTAATAGCATCCCTATTAAAAGTGCAAAAATAACCGCCCCTATAATTGGAAATAATTGACCGAGAAAATAAGACACAGTAGCAATTGCCAAACATAGTAGCAACCCTATTGCCCATTTAAAATGTCGTGCTTTGATGAAACTAATCATTTTTTCGACCTCTAAATTATTATAAATTTTACATACCTTTTATATTTTATCAAAAGAAAAAAAACTGTCGAGACTTAAACAGTTTTTTTCCTACATTTACATTATGCATTTAATCGATGGAATTGCTTTCTTAACCCTTCGCCAAAAACATTAAAGGCAAATACAGTAATCGCAATTGCTAGTGCTGGGAAAAACGGAATCCAAAAAATGCCGCGAATGATATCCCCTCTCGCTTGACCGAGTAACGTCGCCCAGTTGTTACTAGTATTGACAATATCACCTGCACCGTACGTAAGTTGTAAAAAATCTTGTGATAAAAATATGCTAAAAATCCCTAATTGCCCTATTAACAATGCTGTTCTACCTAAGTCTAAGAAAAATTGTATAACAACTTCAGGTAGTGCATTAGGAATATAATAGTTTTTGTATAAGTGTAAAGGTTTTACTCCTACTGTGATTCCAGCTTCCACATATGGTGTTTTACTAATAGAATGGAAATGCTGTTGTAATACTGTACCAAGTCTACCTACTTCAATGAATGCAATAATGAAAATGGCAAAAACAGCTCGATGCTCATGGAACGTCAGCATCGGTAAATGTAATAAAATGATAGCAGAAAAAATAACTGGTAGTGCTGAAAAAATTTGATTCCATCCTTGTAAAAAAGTGTGAAATGGACCTTTTTTTCCGACTGCTAACAGAGCAAGAACCATTGCTAGGGCATACCGAATTCCTGTTATTAACACAATTAAAAATAAAGTTTCTTTCGCACCTACAATAATGACACTGAACATGTCTCTTCCGTCTCGGTCAGAACCGAACCATTTCTCACTTGAAGGTTCAAACGGAGCCGTTTCTATTCCACCTTCAACGAACACAACACGTTCCTCTGTTAGTTCCCTGTCCACAACAGGTAAATATGGTCCCACAAATGCTATTAAGATTAAAATAATTAGTAGAGTTCCACCAATCCAAAGTGGCCAATTTCTATTCATATACAGCCCCCCTATTTCGGTTCAACTATCCGAATAATGATTTGTGAACAAATTTGTGCTATTAAAACGATTAGCATAAAACAAATCCCTATTCCGATAATGAGACCTGATTCATCAATATATACCATTCCAGAGCGCAATGATGATTTCACATCAAAAGCGTAAAAAAGTCGATATGCTGCCCCACGATAGTCGAGTAAAAACTCTACAATTAATAGATTCGATAATAAATACATCATCGTGGAAGGTAAATTAGTAAAAATCGGGACAACGCTATTACGAAACATATGATTTTTTAGAACTTGGGTTTCCGTTAAACCTTTTGAGCGCGCAACTTGTATGTACGCTTTCCCTTCCTCATTTGCAAGTGCAGTAGAAGTAATTCTAGCTACATACATCATTGGGTATAGTGAAACTAAAAGGGCGGGCAAAATAAAACTGTACCAATTATCAGTTCCTAACATTCTTACGAGCGGGATATGAAAAATAAAAACATATTGCAAAATTAAGATGAAGAAAAAATCTGGTATTGATTGGATTAACCAAGTAAAGCCTCTGCCAAATGGGCTAAACTTTCTTTTCGGATCATAATAGTCATAAATTCCTTTTAATAGTCCGAACAAAAGTGTTAATATAAAGCCCGTTACGATAACGATTAAGCTTCTAGAAAAATACGAAACTAGCTCTTCTTCTGCTGTCGTATTATATCTAGTAGATCCTAACGTTTTATGCTCAAATAAATTAGTGAAAAAAGTTTTTATATTATACTGGTACGCTTGCCACGAAAATTGGTAATCGTACTGAACAGTCATCGCCCTTCCTACATCTGTTACTTCAGGGCTTCTCGGAAAAAGGATTGCTAGCGTTAACAACAGTGCAACAACAAGAAAAAATAAAACAGACTTACCTATACTCCAAACTAATTTCATCCCCATCACCTACAATTATTTGTTAGGAAAATTTTACATGACGAAAGAACTAATTGCAATAATTTTGTTAATGTTCTGAAATATACATGTAATAATATAGGCTTGAAAAGAAAAAATACGGGATGTTATATTTTATTTTATGTATACTATAGTTGAGGTGGGCTTACATTGACGAAAATTATTGATAGTTTTATGGAAACATATACATATGAATTTTGGACTGATACAGAGCTTTGGACCGATATCGGGATTTCAGTCGGAATTCTATTACTCTTCCTTCTATTCCGGAAGTTATTTACGAGGTACGTATTTAAGCTTGTCTTGTCACTTTCAAGAAAAGTACCGACTGACATCTTTTCCTATATTGTCGTAGCATTCGAAAAACCAATTCGGACGTTATTCGTCGTGATCGGTATTTATTTCGCCCTTATCACTGCACCTTTTGAACTAATTAAATTAGCTACTGCGAATAAAATATTACAAACGGTGATCGGAATACTTTTTACTTGGGGAATTTTCAACTTTATTCCTTCCTCTTTTAAATTATTTACGTCGTTTACCAATCGCATTGATTATCAATTAGACCAAATTGTCATCCCGTTTTTAACTAAAGTTGTCCGGGCTATTTTAATTGGACTAGCATTGAGTTTAACACTTGATTTATGGGGCTATAACGTTAGTGGATTTGTCGCTGGGCTTGGACTTGGAGGACTTGCATTCGCACTTGCTGCACAAGAGACGTTAAAAAACTTACTCGGCGGGTTTATTATCGTGACAGAAAAACCGTTTTCCATCGGAGAGTGGATTAAAACACCTAGTGTCGAAGGGACAGTTGAAGACATTACGTTTAGAAGTACGAAAGTAAGAACGTTCGCACAAGCAGTTGTTACTGTACCAAATTCTGTTCTATCGAATGAAGCAATCATTAACTGGTCGAAAATGGGAAAACGCCAAATACAATTTCAACTAGGTGTTCAATATGACACACCTCGAGAAAAACTGGAAACCGTTGTTCGCCGAATTGAATCATTACTTCAAAATCATGATGACGTTCATCAAGAAACCATTATGGTCCGATTTGATAATTTCGGTGATAGTAGTTTAAATGTATTTTTATACTTCTTTACTAAAACAACAGTATGGGCTGAATTCCTTCGGGTAAAAGAAGACATCAACTTTAAAATTATGGAGATTTTAGAAGAAGAAGGCGTACAAGTTGCATTCCCTACACGTACACTTCATATAAGCTCCATGCCAAACGAAGAAGAACGAAAAGAATATTCTGTACAATAATTGATGAGGCTGAGACAAAACTAAAATGATCATGATAAAAAACGAACTATCGCAGGATTTAGCGGAGGAAATATACGTAGACTCCTCGAAAAATGCCTCCGCATTTTTCTTCGTGCGATGTTTCGCTGCCGAAGCCTTCCTTGTCCTGCGGGAGGAAAGGCATAGGTGAGACCCCGCAGTGCTTTAGCACGAGGAGGCTCACCAGCCCGAAAAGCGCAGGCGGCTCGCTCTGGTCCAATCAAACTGGAGCTTTCCCGCAGTCTTTCATGTATTACAAGCTATACACCACAGAGAATGAAAATGGTTTTTGCGTGGCTATACTAATGCTACGGCTGGATGAGGAAGGTCGTGACTCCTTGGTGTGTGTGAGCCCTCCCCGCAGTCTGACTCCTTCGACCACGGTGCATCACAGATTGTTGCTCCCTTTATGGGAAGCACTCATGGTAGATTAACCCTATTCTGGTTGTTGCACCAGCCTCAAAACTTCTTCGCCGTAGAAAGGATGTTTTCAATGGAAGTAATCATTGAGAATGCTTGTGGTATGGATGTCCACAAGGATAGCATTACTGCATGTGCCATTACAGCAAAAGGAAAGGAGATTGAAACTTTTTCAACTAAAACTATATATCTTATAGAGTTGGTGGACTGGGTTAAGAAACACAACTGTACCCATGTGGCGATGGAAAGTACAAGTGTCTACTGGAAACCTATTGTCAATTTACTAGAAGCAGAAGGTATTGAATTTCTAGTTGTGAATGCTCAACATATTAAAGCTGTTCCTGGGCGTAAAACCGATGTGAAAGATGCCGAATGGATTGCCAAATTACTTCGTCACGGTTTACTTAAAGCTAGTTATATTCCTGACCGAAATCAGCGAGAATTACGTGAACTTGTGCGTTATCGTCGTAGCATAATTGAAGAACGTGCCAGACAATATAATCGGATTCAAAAAGTGTTAGAAGGAGCTAATATCAAGCTTGGCTCTGTTGTTTCTGACATTATGGGAGTTTCTTCTCGTGATATGCTTCGATCCATAGCGGAAGGGAATGAAGACCTTGAAGAGTTAACAAACTTTGCGAGAGGAAGAATGAAAAATAAAAAAGATGAATTGAAACTCGCACTTCAAGGGTATATTCAAGAACATCAACGATTTATGATAAAAACGATTATGGATCATATCGATTTCCTAACTGAGCAAATCGATAAACTAGACAAAGAGATAGAAAAAAGGATGGAAGACGATCAAGAAGACATAGATCGTTTAGATTCCATTCCTGGCATTGGAAGAAAAATGGCGGAACAAATGCTTGCAGAAATTGGTCCAAATATAAAAGAGCAATTCCCGACTGCACCCCAACTATGTTCATGGGCGGGTTTAGTTCCAGGAAATAACCAAAGTGCTGGAAAACGTAAGTCATCCAAAACGATGAAAGGAAACAAATATCTTAAATCAGCACTCATTGAAGCAGCTCATTCTGTTCGAGGGTCTAAAAACTACCTTGGTGCACTTTACCGTCGGACTGCTTCACGTAAAGGTAAAAAGCGTGCAGCAGTTGTTGTAGCCCATGCGATGTTACGAATCTCCTATTATCTCTTAACACGAAAGGAAATGTACGTAGATCTAGGAGAAGACTACTTCGATAAGCAAAGACAACAGTCCATTGTTAGACATTCACTACGAAGATTAGAAAATTTAGGCTACACCGTGACACTAGTTGAACCAAAAGTTTCATAAAGCGATCCCAAAAAGTCGATAGATTTTTGAGTATGACGCTCTCCTCAAAAAACAAGAATAAGCTGCGTCTAATTTAGTATTGCCATTTTTCCATATTTTAGTGTTATATTTTCATGGTAGGAGATAAAGGAATCACGACGAAACGGTAGTTGAGTCGATGATGACTTATCGTACGGAGGGAAAGTGAAGTTTGAGCCGGACCAAGCCGCCGGAGCTAGACACGCCCGCGGAAAGCGAAGTATATTTCCGGAGCGACTTTCCCCCGAAATTTATTGTTCGTTTTTTTCTTTGATTTAAATAGTTGTGTCTCAACCTTTTTTTATTTTCAATGATTTTATCTAGTTTCCTCTCTTTAGACGGTATGCAGATTGGGCTCGTACCCTCCTTCACCTACATACCTAGGTACGACTTACGACGAAAGTCTGAGAAAAGTACAGTCAGAAGTTGAATTTGTTTTTAAATGAGGGATGGTACAGTAACCTTAGAGGTGAATAATATGAAAATTTTAAAAATAACATTAAAAACCCCAAACTTGTTAGAAACAATACGCTTTTATCAAAAAGTGTTAGAGCTTCCAGTAGTTAGGGAATGGGAAGATGGCGTAACATTCCAAGTTGGTAAATCCTTACTTAGCTTTATCGAGGAACCTAGTATTTCTACTTTTTATCATGTTGCTTTTCGAACGACGACAGTGCATTTTGATATGATGTATGAGAAATTAAGTCATTTAGATATTTTGTTAGAAAACGAAGCTGGTGAAACTAGCATGTTTTGGAAAGGAAAACAATTATACTTTTTAGACCCAAACGGTAATGTTTTCGAAATATTAGAAAGGTCTAATCTAGACACTGAAAAACTTGATATGTTTTATGATATATGTGAGATTGGTCTTCCTACTGAAAATATTGAAAGAATGAAGGACTTTTTGCAAATGGTCCCAAATCAATATGCTTCTACTAGTGAATTTTTTCAATTTTTTGGTGATGAATCAGGCGTATTTGTATTATCCAAAAAAGGACGACATTGGTATCCAACTGAGCGAGATTCACAAATTGATCCGATTGTAATGGAAATAGAAGGCGCAATAGAACAAGTACTACACCATCCTTCTTATCCTTATACAGTAAAAATAAAGGAAAAATGGAACGAGCGTTTACCAGTTCACCAATTACGGATTGCTCGACCAACTGATAAATGGGAAGAAGTGAACTCCTTTTACGGTGATGAGGGATTAGGCTTGCGTCGGATTGGAGGATTTAACAAAAATGGCTATGAAGGTGTTATGTATGGACTTCCTAGTTTCGGAGTACATTTAGAATTTACTCGGCACGTAAATGGTAGTCCCTGTCCAGCACCGACTGAAGATAATTTATTAGTGTTATACCTTTCAGACCATGAAAAAATAGATGAAATGATAGAAAGGCTAAATAAATTAGGCGCATACGAGGTCCCTCCTGTAAATCCATATTGGGATAAGCAAGCTCATACATTCGAAGACCCTGATGGTTGGAGAGTTGTGCTATGCCATTCTAGCGAATCCCTATATCAATACCTACTCTTTTCTGAGTACAACTATTATCTTTCATCCCTTTGGAATTGTACTTTTTCGGAGGCCTGCCTTCGTGTACTAATTGAGCGTAGTATACATATTTATTCTTAATCCATTCTCTTTTTATTCTAACAAATTTTATTTTGTCTTCTAGCGCAAGGTGGGCATAGTCGTCTTTCTTTTAACGATTGTTCTAAGAACTAGACCGTTCCAAAATATATTGCCATCCTTGTATCTGATACCTGTTGAATTAGACTTCCCTTCAACGGAATACATTTCACCGTACTTTTTGAAATGCACTTTCTTTCCTTGTTTGTACATTAATTTTTCAAAAGCTTTGAAAGCTCTTGTGGCAATTTTTTGGCTGGTAAATGAATCTATATTCTTTTTAAATTTATGTTGCATCGGTTTCACAAACTCATGAAGAGAATACTCGGCTAATCCAAACTCCTTATTCAACTCTAAAAATAGCTTATTTCGCTTTTTTCCCTTTTCCATCTTACAAACAACTTTATACTTTTTTGATTGTTTTAAAGCTGTATATCTTTTAAGCAGTTCTCTTAAGCATGCATTATACATGCCCCTACATAACTCGAACCGCTTAGATAATTTATGCTCTTGATGGATTTCAGTTTTTATTCTTAACGTTAGAACATAACTTGGAGTTTTTGATTTAGCCAATGCACTCACCTCCCTATAGTGATATTTTACCATATAAGAACGTGCGTTCTCAATAAAAAATCGGACAATTTATATCTGAAGACATATCTTGTTCGACATCACTTTCATCTAACACCTAAAGGAGTGCCGTTTAGGAAGTTCTGTAATATGGCAGCTCGGTATGTTTCTAGCTTTTTCTTATCAGTTGGATGATAGTTAATTCCTCTCTCCTTTAATTGCTGAACATACCACCCTTTTGAAGCATAATGTGCCATCCTAATTCCCCCTCCATCTTTTCTCTAAACTCTACTTAATAAACTATGTTTTTTTACAAATCTATGCTTAATATGAAAAAAAGATTCCAGTCTTGGACTAGAATCTCGTAAATTTATTTAATTGCTTTTTCCTTTAATGCTAGAAATTGAGTTTCTGTTTCTTTTTCTGCCATTTCCATAATTTTTGCACGTAGAGGCAACGGTGGGTCTCCATCAATTCGAATACTACAATCGAGAATTTCTGGGTGATTTGGTGAAAACATAAACTCTACCTTTACTTTGTAGCCTTCGATATTTACATCCATCGTACAAACTTTATTTCCCATATATTCTGTAATTTTCATCTGACGTTCCCCTCCTTAAAATAATCTACATTATATATTTCAACATTATTTTAATAATTCCTGTTTATTTCACCAAATTTTCCGATAATTCCCTAAGAAAAAAGGATGATCTTTTTTTCATAAGACCATCCTTTTAAGCAATTTTAATAGTTTTTTTCAATATATTTATTTAATCTTCTAATTTCGCGGTTGGAGCCATATGCATGAGTAATCCCCCAAACCTCTTGATTATTCGAATCAACTAAATAAAAATGAATGTCATTGAAAATTCTACTCAAATACGTTAATGACAACGAATCACCATCTCGCTCCACTAAATGAATGAGCGCTTCTGCTGTTTCCATATCATTTAACACTCTACCACTTTCAAATCCAAACGTTTTTAACCAATGAACAGTGCTTTTTAATTCTTTCCATCCATCTGAAGTAATAAGATCTCTATATTGTTCAGGATGAATGGCAACATTTTTTTGTAAGTAATGATGTTGGAGTTTCAATTGCTCTAACACATTTTCTCTTTCTCCTTTTGTAAATACTACATCAACTTCATACTCCTCATGTTTAATATCAGGAATATTCGTAATTTGAGTAGATGAAAACCATCTACCTCCTTCTTTAAAATCTAGAAAATGAAGAATAACCGCTATAATAAATATGAAAAATATATATTTAATAATCGTTTTAAGTTTCACTGTACTCCTCCTATACTATTGTTATTGTTTCAAAGTCTTTAAGTTTTGACAATCGTTCCATTCCAATTTACTATAATTAGTAGCATTACATTGGAGTGATACGATGAGATTAAAATCTATTATAGCTATCCTAGTGGTATCGATAGTTTTATCGGCATGTCAACAAGCAGAGCTGGAAGAAAATACACCGGCACCGTTAGAACACCTATTCCTAAACGCCGATTTAAATTATGAAGAATATAAAATTATCCTTCAAGATGTTGTACAAAATGTTAAAAACATGGATATAGACGATCCAAATTTGGAAAAATGGGTAATTCGTGTAATCGGAGACGAAAAATTAATGAATAAACGAGATTTATCCAAAGAAGAAGCATTACAAAGTGCAACTGAACGTTATGAGTACATAACCGTTTGGAAAGATCATGCTCGTACTACTTATAATATCGTTCTTACAGACGAAGAAGTTAATACGTGGATTGAAAATAATGTTGTTACATCAGAAGATATACCTCAGCAAAAAGCATTTGCAGAAGCACTCGGATTAACGATCGAGCAATTGATTGTTGAATGGGATCGTGATTTGTATGAACAGCAAGTATACTGGGAAAAACTTATTCCACTCTTAGAGGAAAAATATGAGACGAGTGATCTTCAAGTTTTATCAGAAAAATATGAGTCAGAAATAGAAAAATAGCCTTATACTTAAATTATTATGTCAATAGAAAAGGAACTCCCGATTTTTTGTTAGGAGTTCCTTTTTTCTCATTATTTATATACCTTTACTTTCACTTCTTTTACGCCCCAATTAATTGCATCTTGTTTTTCGGGTATGAAAATATCGATTTTGTTACCTACAATTGCACCACCAGTGTCTCCAGCTATTGCTTCTCCGTAGCCTTCTACATATACTTTTGAGCCTAACGGAATGACTGAAGGATCGACCGAAATAACTTTCATATCTGGGTTTTCTAATAAGTTAATACCTGTTGATGTAATACCAGAACAGCCCTCACAAGTTGCTGTATACGCAGTAGCAACCATCGTTAGTTCTTTTACAACTTCTTTGTCACTACTATTGCCTGTTTCATCTTTAGCTGTATCTTCCACTTTCTTTTCTGTTTGATCAGCATTAGTTTCTGAACGTTTTTGTTCATTAGCGTGAACTGGTTGTTCGGTCGGAGTACTATCGACTTTCGATTTCTCCTCTACCTTCACCTCGTGTTTTTGCTCTGAAGCAACTGTTTCATCTGTTTTTGGTTTTGCTGTTTCAACCTTTTTTTGCTGTGTGTCAGATCCATTGGGACTCCCTTTCAAATACACTTTTAACGTATCTCCAGCATAAATTAAGTCTGCATTTTTAATAGAATTCCATTTTTGTAGACTTTGCCACGAGATTCCACTATAGTTCTCAGCTATTTCGGATAGTGTATCTCCTTTTTGTATATGATAGCTTTCTGTAAGGGCAACTTTTAACCTTTCCTCTGGTCGAATAAGATTTGAGGAGAGATCGTTCCAATCTTTCAATTCCTCTACGGAAATTTGATGCTTATTGGCGATATCCCAAAGTGTATCACCTTTTTGTACGGTAACTTCATCTGCAGATGCACTTCCTACAAAGCTAAATGCCCCAGCGATTGCAGCTGCTGAAACAAATGAAAGGATGCCTTTTTTCATATTCTTTTCCTCCATCTTTCATATGTAAGTTTGTCTAACGAGTTTTATGTTACCATGAAAATTCCGGAGACAAAGAACAAGCCAATAACAATTCCGTTACATCAGTAACAGAAAGATAAAGGATTTGTAATAACCATTCCTTATTTTTCTAGCCTTGTGAACTCCCCCCTAAATAAAGGGTTTAATAGGAAAAAAAACGACTCTCACTAGAGAATCGCTTTCACTTACTGATAAAAACTAATAACACCCATAAACACGAAGAAAATAATAATAATTATGATGACAAGAATTAATGTACCGATACTTTTCTTACTTTCACTTCTACGAAATAGTCCAAACAAAATAATAATAACAATCATAGCAAGAAATAAATTAATGACTGGAAGAAGGAATTGGAAATCCATACTATCACTCCTCAAAGTAGCTTTGACAATACAATTTCGCTCTTACAGTATAGCATTCCTTCCTTCCATTAAAATTTCAATAAAAAAATTAAAACCAATACGTCATTATTTCCCATATTCCTAGCACTATTAATATAATTCCAGTAATCTGTTGAAGAGCAACTCCAAACTTACGACTTTTCTTTACTAGTTTCTTTGCATCAAACAGCCATAATAGTATAAAGAAAAATAGCAATGGAACGGTTGTCCCAATTGCGAACAACCCAGGATAAATAAAACCAACTGGTGAGGCTAACGCTACAGGCATGAGCGTTAAAAAGAATAGTACAAACATAGTCGGACAAAAAGCGAGTGAAATCGTAAATCCTAATAAAAAAGGTCCGAATAACTTTATTCGCTTGACTCTTTCTGAAAGCTCGAAACTAGTCCAATTCCACCGCAAACGAAAAACTCCGAGAAAGAACAAACCGATTAATAGAAACATAGGTCCAACTAATTTTCTTAACAACGGAAAATACGGAGTTAACGCACTCCCTATTTCTCTACCAAACAACCAAACAATTCCACCTAACATTGTAAAAGCTACTATCTTTCCGACGGTAAACGAAAGCAATGGCAGGAAAACTCGTTTCTGTTTGACAGCTTGATTACTATATAAAAAGAAGACACCTGCATTACCAGTAATTTGGCAAGGAACAAGAGCACCTACGACACCTAGTAAAAATACAAAGAGTATCGGTACGTGTTGTAGTTGCTGGCTCAGTTGTAAAAACGGCTGACTAAAAAATTGGCTTATTTCACTTAATAGTTGGTACAAAGTACTTCTCTCCTGTATATTAAGATACATTCACCGCTGCTTTTAACTTTTGTTTATGCGAAAATAATAGCGCCATAATAAAAATTATGAGTGTTACCGTTATGAACGATCCATGCATGATCCACACCATTACTTCCATTGAGAACTTCTCTAAAATTGCTGGTGCAATAATAAATCCAACCGCAAACCCAAGCGATTTTAAGAGCATCCCTACTCCAAAAACTCTTCCCCTAATAGAATTATCTGCTTTCTGCAAAATGCTTGCATGTAACGTGTTAAAGGACGCATCGAATATGCCGGTAATAAATGCAAAAAGAAAAATGATAAATAGTATATTACTAGATAAAAACGTTATAAATCCTACCGACATGAACATTGCAGCTACAAAACAAACAAAGTAAATTCTATCATCTCTAATGATTTTTAGTTTTGGTAAAGTATATGTTGCGAGAATGGAACCAATGCCCCATACTCCCCAAATCATTCCGTAATAAAACGTTTGTCTTTCGAATGAAATACTTTCCGCCAATAGTGGAATACCTAGGTTATGAGAACTGCCTGCAAAAGCCCCAATTAAAAATACCGTGTTCACCATTAATAATAATGGTGCTACTTTTAAATAAGCAAATACTTCTTTCATATCAAACCAAATGGAAGTTAGTTTATTTTTTACACCGCTTAATACCTTTTTGGACGTTTTTGTACCTGCTTCCCATTTAACCGCTAGTAAAACTAATCCTGAAAAGATGTATGTTAAGGAATCAATCAATAATGTCACATTTGTACCTAATAGCTCCGTTATAATCCCCGCCCCGATAAAGCCAACTACTAAACTAATCGATGTCAGTCTTGCTACGAGTGAATTCGTCTCTACTATTTTATCTTGACCAAATATTTGTGGTATTTCAGAACTAAAGCTTACCATAAAACATGTGTTTAATAATCCGATGAGAAAGGCAACCGATACTACCATGATTGGTTCCGGAAACGGTATTAGGAGAAGAATGATTGCTGCACGGATAAAGTCCGTATATATCATTATTTTTCTTCTATTATATCGATCTGCCAATATTCCTGAAAATAAGCTTGCTACTACTCCTCCTATCGTTCTTGCAGCCATTACAGCAGCCATCCATACAGCGCTTCCCGTCGCCGTATACACAAGTACGTTTAAAATAATGATATCCATAAATGAACCAAAATCTGATAATGCCTTTGTATATAATATGTATTTCTTTTTCATCCTAGCTAATCTCCCTTATACTTATATGTTCATTATTTTAATCTTCACATAAGTATTTCGCAATACGAAATGATAGAGATATCGAAATATTTATTTAAGTTTCCTTTTTCTGACTTTATAATAGAAGTACAAAGGGGGTAACAGAATGATTCGATTAGAAAAAGTAAGTAGCGTTAATTTCCGACAATGTATTAATTTAAAAGTGGCAAAAGATCAAGAGCAGTTTATCGCACCTAATATGTACACAATTGCAGAGGCATATGTAGAAGAACATCTAATTCCATATGCAATTATGGTGGAGGAAGAGGTTGTTGGACTTTTAGCAACCGAAAATATTCCCGACGAAATGGAAGAGGATCGTTTCTGGATTCCGCGTTTTATGATTGGGGAAAAGTATCAGCGTAAAGGTTATGGAAAAGAGGCAATGCAAGAAATAATTCAAAACCTTGCAAAAGACCCTACTTGCTATCGTATACGACTCTCGGTTGTACCAGATAACAAGCAAGCAATGAATTTTTATAAAAATATTGGTTTTATTAGCACAGGAATAATCGCCCACGGAGAAGAAATAATGGAGTATATAGTAAAGTAACACGCCTACCAAAGTATGTAGTCAATGTATTACGAATTTATAATAATAGAAACAAAAGCTCACTACAAATGCGAGCTTTTTTCTATCTGACTGCCCCCTTTAATCAGTTAAATCCATCACAACTTCTGTTAATCGATGCCTAATAACTAGTTGTGTTTTTCGAGCTTGATTATGTAGATGTTCAATATCTTCTGTTTGTATTTCCCAGCCAAGCTTCGTTTCTTCCTCTAACTTTTTCACTTCCGATTCAATTATCGATTGATGTTTTATGTACAGTTGTTTTGCTATTTGCTCATCTTGGAATTCTTCCGGGAGCTTGAAATGTAGGTTAGCTAGCCATTCTTGAAATGCCTCTTCTCCTTGACTATTAAACCTGCTTTGGAGAGAACTAACTATGTCTGCTGCAAAGCTTGCGCTAAGCCCTATTTTTTTCATTCCCATCTCTAGATTTTTCATTGTAAGGTTATGTATATTGTTACTATGATTTAAAAACTTCCACATTTTATCATCTCCTTACTTATATAATAAGAAATAAACTCACTATTTGCGAGTCCATAAGACAAGGTGAACCTCGTTAGTTATCTTATACGATTACATTTTTAAATAGTTTCATATTCTATATCGGAAGTTTAATTTTTAAACATAAGACAAGAAAAAAACTCGGATCGAGCACGACCGAGTTTCTTCTATTATATATAATGGTTAATTGTTCTAATCATGTTCGTGTAATCATCGCATTTTTACGCTACAACTATACTTGAAACTGGTTTTATTTATCACCGAGTGCCATTTTTTTATCACCAAGACGGTTTTATTTATCACCGCGTGGCATTTATTTATCACCAAACTGGTGTTATTTATCACCTGTTCTCTCCATTACTTAACGCTATAAAATTGCTCTTCTTCCGTCGACCCTTTTAAAGCTTGAGTCGAAGCTGTACCGCCAGTAACTACTTTTGTTACTTCATCAAAGTAGCCTGTTCCAACTTCACGTTGGTGGCGTGTTGCTGTGTAACCATATTTTTCACTTGCAAACTCGTTTTGTTGTAATTCGGAGTAAGCACCCATGCCACGCTCTTTGTAGCCTCTTGCTAATTCGAACATACTGTAATTTAATGCATGGAAGCCAGCAAGTGTAACAAATTGGAATTTATAGCCGTATTCTGCAATTTTCTTTTGGAAGTTTTCAATCGTATCATCGTCTAATTTCGCTTTCCAGTTGAACGATGGAGAACAGTTGTAAGCTAACATTTTTCCTGGGAATTTTTCATGAATTGCTTTTGCGAACTTCTCCGCTTGCTCTAAATTCGGTTCTGAAGTTTCACACCAAATTAAATCTGCATAAGGAGCATACGCTAACCCGCGTGCAATTGCTTGGTCAATTCCTGCTTTTGTACGGAAAAACCCTTCTGTCGTACGTTCGCCAGTTAAAAACGACGCATCGACTGGATCAATATCACTCGTAATTAAATCCGCTGCATCTGCATCTGTTCTAGCTATTAACACTGTCGGTACGCCCATAACGTCGGCAGCTAAACGTGCAGAAATTAAATTTCGTACAGCTGTTTGCGTTGGTAATAATACTTTTCCACCTAAATGACCACATTTTTTCTCTGAGGATAATTGGTCTTCAAAGTGAACACCAGAAGCACCTGCTTCAATCATGCCTTTCATTAGCTCAAAAACATTTAATTGTCCACCAAAGCCTGCTTCAGCATCAGCTACAATTGGTGCAAAATAGTCTACATCGCCACTTCCTTCTAAATGTTGAATTTGGTCCGCACGTTGTAACGCTTGGTTAATACGCTTCACTACACTTGGTACACTGTTTGCTGGGTATAAACTTTGATCTGGATACATTTGTCCAGAAAGGTTTGCATCTGCAGCAACTTGCCATCCACTTAAGTAAATTGCTTTTAATCCAGCCTTCACTTGTTGAATTGCTTGATTACCAGTTAATGCTCCTAGTGCGTTTACGTAATCTTCTTCTTGTAATAGTTTCCAAAGCTTTTCTGAACCTCGCTTCGCTAACGTATATTCAATATCAATTGATCCTCTTAACTTTAATACTTCTTCCGCCGAATACGGTCTCGTTACACCATTCCATCTTTCTTGTAATTCCCAAGTTTCCTCTAATTCTGCTACTCTTTTCTCCATTGTCATTTCGTTTCTCCCCTTTTTTTAAAATTATAATAAACGGTATGCAGGTAACGTTAAAAACTCTGTAAATTCATCTTCTATTACTAGTTGTAAAAACAACTCTACTGCTTGATCTAATTTTCCTTCAGAAAAGTGAGTCGGGCCAACTTTCTTTAAGATTGCTTGTTTTTCTTCTTCCACAAACAGTCTCACTAGTGCTTCGTCAATATTTCGACCATCCTCTAATATTGCTAAAGGTTGGCGAATCCATTGCCATAGTTGTGCCCTAGAAATTTCTGCCGTTGCTGCATCTTCCATTAAATGAAATATCGGAACTGCTCCTCTACCATCAATCCATGAAGCGATATATTCGATGCCTACATGTATGTTTTGACGAAGTCCAGCTTCCGTAATCTTTCCGACTGGTACTTGGAGAAGTTCTTCTGCTGTTACCGTGAAATCTTCACGTTTCTTTTCAATTTGATTAGATCCTGTCATATGTTCATCAAAAACTTCCATCGCAACTGGAACTAATGCAGGATGAGCAACCCATGTGCCATCATGTCCGTCCATCACTTCGCGCAGTTTATCTTGGCGAACTTTTTCAAAAGCAGCACTGTTCGCCTCTTCATCGTTCTTTACCGGGATTTGCGCAGCCATCCCCCCAATTGCATGAGCATTTCGATGGTGACAAGTTTGCACAACTAATTGTGTGTATGCCCTCATGAACGGAACCGTCATCGTTACTAAACCACGTTCTGGTAAAAAGAAGCCGTCTTTATTACGGAATTTTTTTAAGAAACTAAAGATGTAGTCCCAGCGACCGCAGTTTAAACCTGCCGCATGTTCTTTCAATTCATACAGTATTTCATCCATTTCAAATGCAGCTGTAATAGTTTCTATAAGTACAGTTGCTTTAATGGTCCCACGTTCAATCCCTAATTCATTCTGTGCAACACAGAACACTTCGTTCCAAAGCCTTGCCTCTAAATGACTTTCTAGTTTTGGCAAATAAAAATATGGCCCACTTCCATTTTCGATTAATTTTTTTGCGTTATGATAAAAATAAAGTCCAAAATCGAAAAGACTTGCTGACACTTTTTCACCGTTTACTCTTACATGTTTTTCCTCTAAATGCCATCCTCGCGGACGAACGAGTAACGTTGCAATATTGTTATTTAGCTTATATTCCTTTCCATTATCAGCCACGAAATCTATTGTACGATGAACAGCATCTTTTAAATTTATTTGTCCTTCAATCAAATTACTCCAAGTTGGGGCTGTCGCATCCTCAAAGTCTGCCATAAAAACTTTTGCACCAGAGTTTAATGCATGAATGATCATTTTGCGGTCAACAGGTCCAGTTATTTCTACTCTACGATCCTCTAAGTCTTTCGGAACAGAACCTACTGTCCAGTCACCGGTCCGAATATAATCTGTTTCTGTTAAGAAATGCAGCCTTTCCCCACTATCTAATCGTTTTTGTCTTTCCTTTCTTTCTAATAGCAAGCGATTCCGTTTTGCTTGAAACTGTATGTGGAGCTTTTCAATAAATTGCAATGCTCCTTCTGTTAGTACAGTGTCATAATGACGATTCATTGGACCAATTACTTCTACACCAACGGTTTCTGCCTTCAACTTCTCTCCTCCTATTCAAATCTGTTATTAAACAGCCATTACTAATTCATATGTATTATATAACACATATGATTCAAAATTAAATAGTTTTTTTAGAAAATTCTTTCGACTTTTTTTGACAAAAGTAAAAAAACCTTGATATATCAAGGTTTCCCCCTAATTATATAACGATAAATTTTCGTCTTTTCCTGTTTCAATCAAGTTTTTCACTATTCTACCCAACACTTGGTTATAAACTGTACCATTATCTCCGTAACCAAAAATGAAAAAACAACGAGGATACTGTTCATACATTTTTATCATTGGTAATCCATTATGTGTGCCACCATAGAAAGCGCCGAGGTAAAACTCTGCTTGTACATCTATGTTGGGGAATAACTTCTGAAATTCGGCCAACAGTAAGTCTCGTTTATGAATTATTTTTTGATCCCGCTTTTCTGGATTGGAAGTTGTTTCATCTAAGCCACCAATTATTACACGATTGTCTGCCGTCGTCCTCAGATAAATATACGGACGAGCAGTTTCCCATATTAATGTTTGCTTGTACCAACTGGATAAATCAGTAATTGGCGTCGTCACAATGGAGTAAGAGCTTTCCAACACTGCATTTTTATCCTTTTTCATATCTAAATTTTCGTAACCACCTGCAAAAACAACGTAATTTGCTTTAATACAGTATTTTTCTTTTGTATATAAAAAGGCCATTTCCTTTTCTAATCGCTTTCCAACTATTTCGGTATGTTCATATATTTCAATACCACTTTCTTTACAAGCTTCTAGTAATCCATATACGTATTTTAACGGATTCATTTCACCATCATTATAGGAATAGATTGCTGCCTCTTTTTCAAATGGATACCTTTCACGAATTTGTGACTTTGTTAACCAATCTACTTGAAACCCGTGTTTTTTTAACATGTTATAGTCTGTTTCCAGCTCATGTAAATCCTCTTTCGTACTAGCAAAATAAAGGCTATCACGCACCTTATACTCTGGATCAATCGGTAATAGGCGGCATGTGTTTTCAATTTCTGAAATCGCTTTTTGACATAGCTGGTAATGTAGTATTGTATTTTTTTCTCCAAATGAATTAACTAACGCTGTTGTCGTCTTGTCTCCTAATATTTGAATTAGTGCCGTATTTGTTGACGTACTGCCTGCACCAACTGTTCGTTTATCAACAACTACTACTTTTGCACCACTATCTTTTAACATATATGCAAGTTGTGCACCCGAACTACCTGCACCGATAATACAATTATCACATTCAATATCTTCTGATAAACTTTTATAAATTGGTTCGTTTTCCATTGTAGTTGGCCAGTATAGCTTTCCTGTTTGTAAATTCATCTCTTCACACATGCCCCCTTATTCCCTAATAGTAATATCCAATAATTGCAGGAATCATCAATCGTATAAATTGATAAAAATATTTAAAACTAACATTATGAATTATTTAGAAGTAGGTGAAGAAAAAGTATGAACAATCTACATGAAGGAAATTCGATCTATATATTTTATCGCAATCCTCATACACAAAACGTGGCAACGATTGAAGAAGCGACTATTGTACAAGATCCTCATAGTGGAGAATTAGCACTAGCGCTTTACAATACGTTTTATCCAATTACAGAAGACTTAGCTTATTACACTTCGCTAGAAGAAGCAGAAACAGTGTACAACGATTATTTCGGTGACACTTTTTAAGGGGAGAAAATTATGAGACCATTTGTTCCTCAACTCGTTTATATGGAACCTAGAGCGTTGGAATATCCATTAGGAGTTGAATTAAAAAATAAATTCGAAGCAATGGGTTTAGAAATTAGGGAAACAACGTCCCACAATCAAATACGTGATTTACCTGGTAAGAACGATTTTCAAAAATATCGAAATGCGAAATCAACGTTAGTAGTTGGTGTTCGTAAAACGTTAAAATTCGATACTTCCAAACCTTCTGCAGAATACGCTATTCCATTGGCGACTGGCTGTATGGGACATTGTCATTACTGTTATTTACAGACTACAATGGGGAGTAAACCTTATATTCGTACATACGTAAATGTGGACGAAATTTTTGAGCAGGCCGAAAAATATATGGCCGAACGCGCACCTGAACCTACTCGTTTTGAAGCATCTTGTACGTCAGATATTGTTGGAATTGACCATTTAACACATACGTTAAAAAAGACGATTGAATTTTTCGGTAAGAAAGAAGAAGGGTTACTACGCTTCGTGACGAAGTTTCATCACGTGGACCATTTATTAGATGCGGATCATCAAGGAAAAACACGTTTTCGTTTTAGTGTTAATGCAGATTTCGTTATAAAAAACTTTGAACCTGGGACGTCTCCGCTCGATTTACGAATTGAGGCAGCGGAAAAAGTGGCAAATGCAGATTATCCACTCGGATTTATCGTTGCACCAATTTATATACATGAAGGTTGGCAAGAAGGCTATAAAAATCTGTTTCAAAAGCTTTATGAAAAATTACCGAAACACGCGACTGAAAATTTAACTTTTGAGCTCATTCAACATCGCTTTACAAAACCAGCAAAACGGGTTATCCAACAAAATTATCCGATGACTAAATTAGAATTGGATGAAGCGAAACGACAGTATAAATGGGGTAAATATGGAATCGGTAAATATATCTACCCGAAAGATGAAGCGAATGAATTAAAAGATACACTTTCGGAGTATATTCAGTCTTACTTTCCACAGGCAAAGATTGAATATTTTACTTAAATAAGTAAACGCAAGTCTGCTTTGATAACAGGCTTGCGTTTTATTTTTAAGTTGGGATATAACTATTTTTATCAAAGTAAAAACCAACAAAAAATAGGACGGGTGAATAATTACTCGCTCCGGAAAACCGCGTTAGGCCGATTTTTATCATGGTCAACTTAATTTTTGTACCATCCTCTGTTTTTAATTAATATTTTACTAACGGTGATTGTACGTATTGTAATATTAATTTTTCTGTATTGTCGATAGACGTTTCATGCGTACGTTCGAAAGCATGAGAGGATTCAATTCCAGGACCAATCAAGCCATGTACGATGTCATGTCCAGAGCGGATAGCCGCTGATGCATCCGATCCGTAATAAGGATAAATATCTACCTTGTAATCAATGTTGTTTTCTTGTGCCAATTGAACTAAGTGTTTACGTAAACCGTAATGATACGGACCACTAGCATCTTTTACACAAATAGAAACCGTATACTCATCTGAAGATTGTCCATCTCCTAACGCCCCCATATCAACAGCTAAATATTCGACCGTTTCAGGTGTAATATTAGAATTACCACCATATCCAATTTCTTCATTATTAGAAATTAAGAAATGGGTTGTATATGGTAAAGTAACTCCTTCTGTTTGGATAAATTTAATGAGACGTAAAAGAATAGCAACACTCGCTTTATCATCTAAATGACGAGATTTAATATAACCGTTTTCTGTAATTTGTACCCGTGGGTCAAAAGATACAAAATCTCCTACTTCGATACCAAGTGAACGCACTTCTTCCGCATTAGACACTTTTGCATCAATACGAACTTCGATATTCTCATCGTTTCGTGGAGCGTCGCCAGCATTTTTATATACATGGACAGACGTTTGATGCATTAAAATGGTACCTGTATACGTTTTTCCTGAGGAAGTTTCAATTTCACAATATTCCCCTTCAACAGAATTCCAACGAAAACCACCAATCATTGCAAGTTTCAAGCGACCATTTGACTTTACTTCTTTCACCATTGCACCTAACGTATCAACATGCGCTGTTAACATACGATGTTCAGCTTCGTTAACACCTGGAATTGTTACAATTAATCCACCTTTGCGGTTGCGTTTCATTTCAACGTTATATTCTTTTAAGTAATTTTCTACGAATGAAATAACTTTTTCCGTGTTTCCAGACGGACTTGGGATAGATACTAATTCTTTAATTAACTGAAAAGTTTCTTTCGGATTTGGAAAACTCATATATGTACACTCCTATTTTCAAAATGTATTACTAGTATACTATATTTTCAGAAAAACAAGAATTAATAATAGTTTGTTCCCGAACAGATAATTTCACACCAACACAGGAAAAAAGTTGACAAATAATTTCCATGTAGTATAATAAATACTTGGCTTCAGTTTTGGTATGCAAATAGCATTACTAAAAGCCGTTAGTAACTTGATCTATCATAGAAAGGAAGAACGTTATGACATCTATTTTATCTCTAAAAGATTCACAAGGATGCACTGGCGTTCCATCTAGTTTTCACAGAGCTTAATCGATCTGGCACGGTCTAGGAACCGTAAGGACGTATGAGAGGTAGGGCTTACGTTGTTTAAGTAAGAAAAACTACCATGGAATTTTACCGCGGCAATGGGAAATTTTACATTAAACATTTGATATATACTTGTGAGGAAGCAAGTTACTATGAATTAGCAACAAAGTCTATGTCGATACACTAGGCACCGTTGCATTACAAAAAAGTAAGCTACATAACAGTAGCTTACTTTTTTTACGTACTAAATCCCCCCTAACTATCTCACTCCAGTCATCTCTTTCTATCCGCACAATGAATAAAAAACCTAAAATAATATTTATCTTACGTGAAATTTAACTTCAATTTTCAACTCACAAACTAAAAAAATTTGCATAATATCTATTTATCTAGTAAAATAGGAAACTGTTTGTATAAACTGGGATTGAGGTGGAAAATATGTCCTTCCAAAGCTTATTTTTAGCAGAAGAGGATACGAGAAATAAAGAAGAATTAAAGCGCGACTTAGAAGAACTCGAATTTCAATTGTATCGTATGCAGGACAATATGAAAGAAATCGCAAGAAAATGGCAAGTAATTGGCATTGATCAAACGAAAGAAGATTCTTGGGTAATTGTCTATAAAGAAAAAGATGAAGATTCTTGTAAAATCATGTTATATGAATGTGACACTGCTTTTAGAGGAGAATGGGACTTCTCGATTCATGCAAAATATGAAGACAACGACACCATCTTTATCGGGGATATAAAAGGTCCAACAAATAAAGGATACGGCTCCATTTGTATGAAGCACCTGAAAGAAGTTGCGAAAGAGCAAAACATCCAATACATTACAGGGGATATCGCCGAAAGAGATTGGGACCACGTTGATCGATTAGTTCATTTTTATGAAAAACATAACTTTGAAGTTGATATAGATCAACATAACAAGTGTGGCGAAATTATTTGCCGACCCTTTACAGAAGAGTCTTGATGTAAGACTCTTTTTCTTCTACACTTAAGGTATTCGTAACAATTGTTGGCCTAAAGACGAAAGGAGCTGCACTTCATGCCAAACATACATGGAAGCTTAGTTGATAATAAAACAAGGTGTATACATTGGCACTCGAAAAAAGATATTATCGCCATTAAGTTTTACTGTTGTGGTAAATACTATCCGTGTTACAGTTGCCACGAAGAGCATGAAGATCACCCTATCACTGTTTGGCCACGAGATAAATTTAATGAACTCGCTATTCTATGCGGAGAATGCAAGCAACAATTAACGATTAATCAATATTTGTCATCAGGTTCTGTTTGTCCTTTTTGTAATGCAAACTTTAATCCTGGCTGTAGCTTTCACTACCATTTATACTTTGAAAAATAAACAACATAAAAAGAGCTTAAGGGAACTTAAGCTCTTTTTCGTGTTTACCTATATTTTTCAATTGCGGATTGCAGTTTTAGTGCTAGTGTAATATCCCCTTTTACTTTAAGCTTTCCAGTCATGAAAGCCATTGTAGTGTTCAATTTACCATCGATAAATTTAAGAACATCCCCAGAAGAAAGTTGTAGCGTACAATCTGCTTCTCTTTCTACATCTTCTAATATAAAGACTTGTCCTTCTTTGAAGACGATTTGATACGTTACATCGTCAGTTAGATCAAATTGATATACAGATGACAACCGTTGGATTCCTTCTGGATTTTCATTCATTTTTTTCTGCAAGTCTTCAAAGGCTTGTTTTACCGACATTTCTCTTCTCCCCTTTGTCTAACCTTAGTTATTTTCTTCTTTTTTTAATGCCTCTTGATAGTTACGATAGTTTTTTCTTAATAGAAATGCAGCATAGCCCATAATAACTAACGTTAACCAAAACCTAAAGTCGATTGCATCAGCTGTTCCATAATAAAAGGCAACAATTGCCAAAAAGATGACAAAAACTGTATCGACAATTACTAACACTTTATATCTTTTCGCCATGTATTATTACACTCCCTTCTTCAAATCTAAATTTCCAAGCTCATAGATAGCACGTGCATAAATGGCAGTTGCTTTTAGCAAATCTTCTATTTCGATATATTCATCTGCTTGATGGGCTGTCATTTCTTTTCCAGGAAAGCACATACCAAACGCTACCCCTTTTTCCATAAATCGCGCGTATGTTGCCCCCCCAGTAGAAAGCAATGTTGCCTTTTCGTTCATTTCTTCCTCATACACAGTTTGAAGCGTTTGTATCATCGGGTGATCAGCACTAACATGATGTGGTAGTGATTCACGCAATTCCTCAATCATGAACCCTTTTGTATTCACTGCTTCTCGTAATCTGTTTTTCGTTACTTCAAAATCTAGAGATACTGGACAGCGTATATTGAGGCGAACAGCCTTTTCTCCTGACTTTTCATAAGAAATAACACCTGGGTTAACGGTTAATGGTCCTGTTATCTCGTCATGATACGAAATGGCTAAGCTTTTCCCATCATACCCCTCATGCAAACAGGATAAGAAAGATAAAAATGTGGAAGCTTGCTCGTCAAATGGAAGCGTTTCTAAAAAGCTAGCTAACAAAGTCGCGGCATTTTTCCCTTTATGTGGCTCCATACCGTGTGCTGACTTCCCTATGAGCGTAATATGTATTTGTTCCCCATCCTTCTCTATTGTACCTTCTACACCGTTCGTTGTACAAAACTTTTCATAATGAAGCTGGATGTTGTTCGCTACACCTTCTACAATGGCTATAGCTCGTTCAGGTACCATATTCGGTCTACTTCCAGATTGAAACGAAAGAAGTACTACTGTAGATGGATTTACTTCCTTTTCCTTTAGTACGACTTTTACATTTAACTGACCTTTTTCCGCATGAATTATAGGAAAATCCGCATCTGGAGCAAATCCGATCGTAGGCATCGCTTCTACTTCACGATAATGCTTCATACAGCTCATACCACTTTCTTCATCTGTCCCAAATATAATTCGTACGTTATTCTTCAGCGGTAAATTTAGTTCTTTCACTATTTTCAAACCGTAAAAGGCCGCTAGTGTTGGACCTTTATCATCAATAGCACCACGTGCAAATAGTTTTCCATCCCGTACGGTCGGCTCGAATGGTGGAGTAGTCCACTTCCCGGTTGCAGGAACAACATCTACATGACACAATAAGCCAATATGTTGCTCTTCTTCATTATTGCCGTACTGCGCATAGCCAGCGTACCCATCTACATTTTTCGTGTGAAAACCTGCGTTTTCTGATAGATTTAAGACGTACTCAAGTGCTTTTCCTACTTTTATCCCCATCGGATTGTTTATCGATTTTGTTGTCTCATCTTTAACACTATCAATTTTTAATAAGCCTATTAAATCTTGCATTAGCATATCTTCTCTTCTTAATACTTCGCCATACCAATTTATCATAACATCCCCTCCTACTATTAAATTACACGTCGTAGTAGAAGATTACAAACATTCTTTGAATGTAGAATATAATATTTTTAGTTAATAATTTTCATCATTACAAAAACGCGTACCCCTATTGTGTTTTGGATACGCGGTAACACTAATTATTCTTCTCAACGAAATATTCGATTACTTCTTCTAATGTTAGCCTTTGAATATGTGATATCGTAACATTATGACTTTCTAACTCCTGTTGAACTTGTTGAAAATCGTTCGTAGTAATTTGTAATGGTGCATGAGCTACATGTACGATATTAGGATGAGCTTTTAAATTTTCTGGGATTTCCGTTATCCATATCCTTGCCCAACTATCGTATATATCATCCTTTTCAAATGAATAAACGATTTTCCCCTCATCTAACAAATAAATGTAATCACATAGCTGTTTTACTTCCTCCATAATATGTGTTGATAAAAGTATACTTTTTTCGCCGTTTTCCATAAAAAGTGTGAGGTCTTCTTTCATTTTTCGTTGCGACACAACATCTACACCAGAGGTCGGTTCGTCTAACAATAAAATTTCGGGGTGATGGGAAATAGAAAAAATAAATTCTGCTTTCTTTTTCGTACCTTTTGAACATTTTCCATATTTTTCATTTCCGTCCATTTTATATCGGCTTAATAAATATTGAAAGTAGTCGGCGTCCCAAGTTGGATACCAATAGGAAATGTGATTTGCTAACTCCTTTATCGTTAAATGGCCGAACGGCTCTAACAAATCACCAACAAAACCAACTTTCTGTTTTGATTCCACTTCATTTTCTTTCATATTTTTACCTAGCAATGAAATGGATCCTTTATCCTTTTGAAGAATATTCATTACGATACGAAACAAAGTACTTTTCCCAGATCCATTTCCTCCTAACAAAGCTACGACTGTTCCTTTTTCAACTTGAAGATCAAGCGGACCTAAACTAAATTTTTTATAATGTTTTTCTAACCCTTTTATTTCTAGAGCTGAGGTAGTCATCTTGTACCTCCATTAATTTTTATTAAAATGATTTTTCATTACTTCTTCAAAAATAGTCATTATTTCATCTTTCGTACAACCAACCTGTATTCCATGCTCAATAGCTTTTTGAAGAGCATCATATAACACCTTATTCTTTGCTTCTTCTTTTAGAATTGTATCTATTTCTCGCACGAACGTTCCCTTTCCTTGTACAGTTTTAATGAATCCACTGTTTTCTAAATTATGATAAGCTCTCCTTGTCGTTATGACACTACATGATAAATGACTCGCCAATACTCGAATAGAAGGAAGTGGGGTTCCAGGTTGTAACTGACCACCAACAATTAATGCTTGAATTTGTGTTTCAATTTGATGATAAATTGGTTCTCTACTTTCTTCGGATACTTTTATCGGTAGCACCATGCACCCTCCTCCCTTCCACTACAAGTAATCCCTAGTATGCAATCGAGCAGTAAGCATTCTATACCACAAATAACATCCTAAAACTCCAATGACAAAGGATAGTATTACAATCGGCCAACCTATATTCATTGCTAAATAAAGCGTCCACTCTACTATTCCTATTTGAAAAAAATAGTGAAAAACAAACGCTACCACAATAAAAATCCCAATAAGGATATAAGGTAAAACATGTAACATCTTACCGTTCGTTCCATATTCAATAAACGTATTAACTCCGCCTATCGCTAACGAATAGCCGAACCAAAGAAGGAACAATACAATGAAGTCGCTCTTATGAACGAATTGGAATATATCGGCGCGTAATAAAACAAATATTGTACAAAAGTAAGTAGTACCCATGATAAACACAGTGACTAACATAATATACGTCCTGCTTAAAGAAATCACCTTAACAGGTATTGGTAGCGCTCGATAAAATGCCATGATTTTACTAAAGGGATCTTCTTTTATCGTCCTAAAGCTTAAATAAGGTCTAGACATAAAAATTGCAGCGAGCGATGGGGTTAGTATAAAAAACATAAAATCGATTACAACAAAGCTATAATATTCATCTTCTGAATCAAACATATATCTAATTGATTGGTCTAGTATTAAACTTGCAAACCCCGCAAAAACAATGGTTGCTATTATAGTAAAGATAATTGGAAAAATACTTTGTTTTAAATCTTGTCTAGCTAACCACCATGCTTGCTTATACATTTACAATCCCTCCGTGTTAATCATTGGATATCATATCATTAAAAAATCCTCTATCTCCATACCCTAAGAAATCAATGCCAAAATAAGTTAGTACTCCAAACACAAGTCCCCACACTATAATACTTGCCATCATCCAAACTGAAGTACTCTTTTTTGTTCCCCCAAAACTAATACTCATGAATGCAGTTAAATGACTTCCAACTAGTAAAGGTCCTATAAACGCTAATCCTGGTAAACCGTACTTTTTCCATAAACTTTGTGCACGTCTAGCTCGTTTACTAGGTTCCTTATCTACCTCATCACCTTTACGTTTCTTTCTCCATTCTTTTATTTTGTTAACAAAAAGAATTAATAATAAAACGGTTAAGATGTTACCAATCAACGCGATTAGAACTACCGGTATTGCTGGAAGTCCAGCAAAAATAGCTAGCGCAATAACTCCATACGCTTCAAAAAACGGAACTGCCGCAAATACAAAAACTAAAATATATGCCCATAATAAATCTAAAAAACCCATTAGTCTTCCCCCTAAAAGTGTTATAGTGTATATATCAATATACACACTATAACACTTGTGAGTGAGAAATAAAAGATTAAATTTAATAAAAAATCGAGTAGGAGGCGCCTCGCGGCGCCGACCTCTCACACCACCGTACGTACCGTCCGGTATACGGCGGTTCGAAAGTTTATAAAATTACTTTTGAAAGAGACTTCAAACCCTGATTACGCCAGTAATCATTATTCAATGCTCTATCCAGGATTGGTGAGTTAGACATTCTCCAATATCCTTTCCTGGTGTTAGCGTTCTTCAATGCTTTTTCTTTTGATATACCTAATTTCATTAGGTTTCTGTACTTAGTACGTACCTTCTTCCATTCCTTCCATCGGCAAGCTCTTAGTCTTCGACGTATATGTGCATCAAGGTCTGATGCATATCTCTTCAAATCTCCAACTTTAAAGTAATTACCCCATCCTTGAATGAGTTGGTTCAATTTCAGAATTCTATACTTCATACTTACTCCCCAATTACGGTTAGTTAATTTCTTGAGCTTTTCTTCGAAACGACTCTTTGTTTTCTTTGGCACGTATACTCTAGTCTTCCTTCCAATCTTGTAGAAGCTCACTCCTAAGAACATACGTGCATTCGGCTTTCCCACGGCACTCTTCTCAGCGTTCACCTTTAGTTTTAGTTTCTTTTCTATGAATTCTGTGATTCCTGTCTTCACTCGTTCTCCAGCCTTTAGGCTTTTCACGTAGATATTACTATCATCTGCATATCTGACAAACCTATGGCCTCTCTTTTCTAACTCCTTATCAAGCTCATTTAAGATGATGTTGCTAAGTAATGGGCTGAGTGGTCCACCTTGTGGTGTACCTTCTCTATTTACCGTTACTACACCATTCTCCATAATTCCAGCTTGTAGGTATCTTCTTATTAACTTAAGAGTAGGTTTATCTGAAATTGACTTGGTGACTAGGGACATCAACTTATCATGTTGTACTCGGTCAAAGAATTTCTCTAAATCAATATCTACAACGAAGTTGTATCCTTCCTCTATATATTGCCTTGCTTGTTCTATAGCCTGGTGCGCACTTTTATTTGGCCTAAAACCATAACTATATTGGCTAAACTGAGGTTCAAATATCGGAGTTAGTATTTGGACCATCGCCTGTTGGATGACTCTATCAGTCACAGTTGGAATTCCTAGGTTTCGAAGCCCACCGTTTGATTTAGGTATTTGAACTCTTCTTACTGGCTGAGGTTTGTACTTACCTTGTTTAATAAGTAGGATAATTTCTGCACCATTTTCCTTTAAGTGAAGGCGAGTAGCTTCAATATCTTTCGCATCGACTCCTGCTGCTCCTTTATTTCTTCTGACCTTTTCGAAGGCTTGGTTTAGATTATCCTTTTCTAATATCATCTCTATCAGTGTTTTAGTAAATTTCATATTGTTCCTATGTCATCAAGGTTGTACAAGAGTAACTCCACACTACAAAAGATGCTTCTGCTTTCCGAGCATTCTGCTCTTTTCATAGTCTTTATGTTGGCTATGTCATTGTTATCTTGTAAATGGCTCTAACATAGTCGCTCCTTTCGTTCCGTCCTTCCCAACCATTCGGTTGGTACTATGACTTCTGCTGACTTCTCTTAGTTCAGCTACTTATCGCTAAGTAGGTTCTCTAGCGAGGTACTAAGAGATCTCCCAGGGTAAGTTCATCCACTTTCCCCTCATATATCTGCCACATTTATTCCTGTTCTATCTGGGGATATTTCGGACTTTGTTTTGTTTAGCAAACTCATCCTAGAACAGAGAACCTCGAATGTGGTTCGTGTACCTCAGACCGAGGGTTTGCCTAGGGCTTCCTTCAGATTCCGCGTCGCCACGGACACCCTTGCCTTCGACTAATGGTTCGCATATCCCAACGCCCATAACGGACTTTCACCGTCGAGTTGATGAACATGCCTGGCACACTAAAAAAACATCTTTCCTATTGGGAAAGATGTTAAGACGTCCTTAAAATAAAAAGGACTCTCATTAAAATGAGAGTCCTTTTTCATTATTATGCTTTAACTACGTTAGTAGCTTGAAGTCCACGTTGACCTTGCTCTGTGTCAAAAGTAACTTTTTGGCCTTCTTCTAAAGATTTAAAGCCTTCGCCTTGGATAGCTGAGAAATGTACGAATACGTCTTCTCCACCTTCAACTTCGATGAATCCGAAACCTTTTTCTGCGTTAAACCATTTTACTGTACCTTGTTGCATGTGTATTTCCTCCTGTGTGGCTTTTTGCCACTGTTTATTACTATTATTGCTCACAATTAGATATCAAAGGCGAAAAGTTTAAATACTTTATTTCCTTTCTAACGTACCGAACAAAAATAATTCTTCTTTATCATAACAGATTGGTCAGTTAATAGCAAACTTCTTTTTAAAAAAATTACGAAAAACTTTTTTTCGGCTATTTTAATAAGATACAACCAAACCTAAAATAGGTCTGGCTGTATTTTTAATATAATTACGCTTCTTTTTCTTTCATCATTTGTTTTTTCTCTTTACGACTTTCCATTAGACTGTAGATTACTGGAATTACAACAAGTGTTAATAAGGTTGAAGTAAACAATCCACCAATTACCGCAATCGCCATCGGTGCTTGCATTTCAGTCCCTTCTCCAACTCCAATTGCTAATGGTAATAACCCTAGCATCGTTGTTAAAGCTGTCATAATGATCGGACGTAATCTTGCTTTTCCTGCTTCCACTAACGCTTCATGTACAGTTAAGCCTTTCGCACGTTGTTGGTTTGTATAGTCGATAAATACAATCGCATTGTTTACGACGATACCTACAAGGATGATAATGCCAATGAATGCTGTAATACCGAAAGCATATCCAGTTAACAGTAATCCTAATATAACCCCCGTGATTGCTAATGGTAAAGTAAACATAATAATAAACGGCTGTCTTAATGACTCGAACTGACTAGCCATTACCATGTATACAAAGATAATTGCTAAAATAAGCGCTATACCAAGTTGAGCAAATGACTCATCCATCATCTCCGCTCCACCAGCCATCTTAATGGTAAATCTTTCCGTATCAATATTTAAATCGTCTATCATTTCATTGATAGCAGTTTGTGCGTTAACCATAACAGATCCCATGTCTGCACCATCAAAGCTTCCTGATACGATAATAGTATCTTGTTGATTTTCGCGAACAACAGTTACCGGTCCTTCTCCACGTACTACTTCACCAATATCTTTTAATTCTACTTGTTGACCTGTTGGTGTTGAAATGATTAATTCTTCAATTGCTTCTTTTGAATTGGAAATATCGTTCACAGAAACGCGAACTTGCGTATCAAATATGGTTGCTGCAATTTGCCCTTGTAATGACTGATTAATGAAGGACGCAACTTGATAGGAAGTTAATCCATATTTAAATGCCTCATCTTTATCAACGATGTATTGGAACTCAGGTTTACCATCCTCGACTGAATCCGTCACAGTTTTAAACTGTTCATACTCGGATAGGCGGCTTGCTAATTCACTAGAGTACTCTTCTAATTGCTCTTTAGAATCACCTAGAAGAACAATTTCAATCATATTTGGTGCCCCAGCCATCGCCTCCATTGAATTCGACACACTTACAGAAATTTCTGCGTCCTCATTCCAATCTGCAATAACTTCTTCTAAATCATTTACTACTTCAAATGTAGATCGATTTCTTTCGTCACCAGATACTAACGTTACTGTTAAAGAACCTTCATTTTCTCCACTGCCTAAAACTGCCGCCATCATCGGATCAGAATTACCGATGGATGCCGTAACTAAATCCGTATCACTATCTTCTAAAATAACTGTTTCTAGTCTTTCGATTACTTCCATCGTTCTTTCAAATGTTGCCCCCATCGGAAGCTCTACATCAACTCGATATATTCCTTCATCTTGGGAAGGCATAAATTCTGTTCCGATTTTTGGAGTTAGTGCTAAAGACCCTATTAAAATAACCCCTGCAACCAATAATGTAATTAGTCGGTGACTCAACACCCATTTAATAATGGTTTGATACCATTTATACTCTCGCGGTTTTTTCACTTTTTCTTTTTTCAGTAATAATCCAGCTAACGTTGGAACGACCGTTAATGCTACTATTAGAGAGGAAATTAATGAGAAAGCTACTGTTAAGGAAAGCTCTTTAAATAAATCTCCAACCATTCCTCCTACGAAAACAATTGGTAAAAACACCGCTAACGTTGTTAAAGTAGAAGCCGTAATGGCACCGCCTACCTCACTCGCTCCGTTAATTGCCGCTTCTTTTCTCGAAGAACCGTTCGCTAAGTGACGATAAATATTTTCAATAACAACAATCGCGTTATCTACTAACATCCCAACCCCTAACGCTAATCCTCCAAGCGACATGATATTTAAAGACATACCGGAGAAATACATTAAAACGAACGTTGCAATTACTGAAAACGGAATCGCAATCCCAACAATAATGGTTGAGCGAATGGAACGTAAAAATAGAAGAATAACTGCTACTGCAAAAATACCTCCAAAAATTAGCGCAAGAGATACGTTAGAAACAGATTGGTTAATAATATCTCCCTGATCCATTGCAACTGAAATATTTATTTCAGAATGGTTTTCTTGTAAACTTTCAATTCTATCTTGAACACGATTTGAAACTTGAACTGTGTTTGCTGTACCTTCCTTCTGAACACTAATTAGTAAACTTTCCGCACCATTTAATCTTGCAACTGATGAAGAATCGACTGGTGCAAGCTCAACTACTGCTACATCTTCCAACCGAACAACTTCTAGTTCCGTTTCACTCGGCTGAATGCTTACAGGTAAATCTTTAAGCATATCGATTGATTCCACTTTTGCTAACACACGTAAGCTTAACTTTTCGCCATTTTCTTCAATCATTCCACCAGGAAACGTTAAATTATTAGCTTGAATGAGCTGTACTATTTGTTCTTGTGATAACCCATTTTCTATAAGCTTTTCTTCATCTAAACGAACACTTATTTCCTCTTCAAATCCACCAACAACACTTACACTTGCAACACCGTCAATATTCTGTAATTGCGGAACGACCACTTCATCGACTAGTTCTTGTAGTTTAGTTAAGTCTTCTCCACTAGTAATTGCAAATTGCATGATCGGCATCATCGTTGGGTCGAACTTTACAAGCATCGGACGTTCTACACCGTCAGGAAGTTGCACGAGACCAATCGTTGTACTTAAATCCTCTCGAACTTCCGATATATCTGCACCCCATTCGTATTGGGCGATAATTAAAGACGAATTCGAACTACTTCTAGACTGCAACATACTTAATCCAGAACTAGTCCCAATGACTTCCTCCAACGGTTTCGTAACCATTTCGGCTACTTCTTCTGGACCTGCACCTGGATATGTAGTCATAACCGCTACGACAGGTGGGTTTATATTTGGCATTAAATCTAGTTTCAATCCTGTTAATGATGTGAAACCTAATAAAAGCACTAGTAACATCATCATGATAGTTGTTACTGGTCTTTTGACGGCAAACTTTGGTATTTTCACTATATTTTCTCTCCCTTAATACTTAAGATGTTTTGATTACGTTCAATTGGTCAATTGACTACCTAGTCATCACAAGATATAATATAACTGACCACCTAGTCATAAGTCAACCAATATAGTATGTATCAGGAGATGTATTACTGTTGAAAGATAAAAAAGAATTAATTATAAAAGCTGGAATAAAATTATTCGCTCAAAAAGGGGTTTCTGCCACTTCTATTCAAGAAATCGCAACCGAAAGTGGAATTTCTAAAGGTGCGTTTTATTTACACTTCAAATCGAAGGACGAGCTATTACTTTCCATTTTTAAATATTACTACGAGGATATTAAACACAATTTTGCTAAAATCGATGAAATGAACTTACCACCGCGTGAGAAATTTCAGCTAGTGTTAACCGAACTTATTAAGTCCTTTCTCTCACATCGTGAATTCATTATTATGCAAACGAGGGAACAGGCATTACCTAAAACAGAAGAAGTGAAAGAATTCCTTTACCAAATGGTCATGGAAAATCATCTATTTATTTATACGAACTTGCAAGCAATCTATGGGGAAAAAGTTCACGATTACCTTTGGGACTTAACGATTAGTTTTGACGGGTTGTTCCAAGCATACTTAAAAATCATCTTTTTCGAAGAATCGTCTATTAATGTGGAAAAACTAGTATCCTCTCTTCTACAACGAACAGATTATATTGTCGAAGGATTTTTACGGGATTCTCCCGCCCCATTAATAGAAGAAGAAAAAATAAACTTAGCCATGTCAAAGTTTAAAACGAATTTTTTTCAAACAAAAGATGAAAGTATAGAGGATCTTTTAAAAGCGATGAGAAAAGAAGTAGATAATTATGATGATAATGAAAGCTTTCTCATTAGCCTTGAAGTCATTGAAGAAGAATTTAAACGGGAACATCCTCGAAAACCGGTTATCTCTGGAATACTTTCAAATTTTCAAGAATATCCTTCATTCGAAAAATATATAAATAAAATAAATAACTTAATAAAGAAATAGCAAACTTATCTCTACCGTATAGAGGTAGGTTTGCTATTTTTTTGCAGAACTTTCGCTAATTCCATGTTATGTTGTTAAGGGGGGTTTTATATGATAAAAGAAAGATATTTATGGCTGTTCATTATACTTATATTCATTAGTGCCGTCGGGAACTATTTATTTTTCCAATCAAAACAAATAAATGAACCAGTTTTCATGAAACATTATTATGTAAAAGAATATATGGAAGAAGATCCAGAAGTAAGGTTTTCGTTATATTACTTAGTTAATAAACATAATCCAGTTACCATTACAAGTGTAAGGGTTGACGATTCATTTCATGCTTACACTGCAAATGAAAATTTCGGTTTTTGGCATCATTCTAATCAAATTTCTTATGAACAACAATTTACTCACCATTATTTAATGACATCTACTCTTACTGTTAGGTTGGATTCGGAGATTGTAATGAATAATCCTAGTTTTTCTTTTCAAGAAGTAACCGTACACCTATCAGATGGAACGACTCAAACAGTTAATATCGGGGAAATAAAGATACACCCTATAAAGGAAAGAAACTACACAAATATTGTTGATCAGCGTTTGAGTGCAGGTAGTAGTGATCATAAACAAGAAAACTATTTTATCGCTTTGGAAACATTACGAATTGATAATGTGGTGAGTTCTTTCGACGAATTACTTGGAAACAAAATTAATATGAAAATCGATACCGATCACGAGAGAGTATTAGAAGCATACCGAAAATGGAACTCTCACCACTTTAGCGATTTAGCTGACCAAACATGGAATCAACTACCAGGGGTTCCATTAACGGAATCTAATATGCCCATATCGATAGACGAAGGTTACTGGGCTAATATTACGACAATAACTAATCAAGATTTTCCAAGTTACTTAGAATTCTCCATCGAAGTGGTGGGAGAAACTGAGTCTGGTAACAGTTTTAACTTCCCTATTTATATATACGACCGACCGTACTGGGATCAAGAACAAATTAATGAGTTAATTAAAAAAGATAAGTAGGTGTTGAATATATGAATGAAGGATTTGGAAAATTGTTTTGGGGATTTCTATTTGTGTTTATAGAAATTCATCTAGTTTTTATCGATATTTTACCTGATCCAATTGGATACATATTGATTTACACCGGACTAGGAATTATTGTTTCTAAATATCCTACTATCCACGTAGAAAAAGCGAGAGGATTTGCATTAGCACTTATTTTCTTTTCTGTACCAACTATATTTATTGCCCAAAACGAAATAAAAAAGCAAGTATTTACATTTTGGAGTACTTACTCCTTTTTATTAGAAATAGTGCAGTTTATATTAATCTTTTATACGTTCCAAGTAATGCTAGAGCTCGCCAAAAAGCTTGAATCTGATTTATTGTATAGAGGAACCTCCAATCTATTGAAAGTTTATACATCACTATTCGTCTTGTTAACAATATTACAAACATTTGGGATGAATTTTTATAGTAGTACTTTAACGGGTCTAATCATTTTTTTAAATGTCATAACGTTTGTTATCATGATCATATTTTTAGTACATCTTCGCCAATTTAAAAAATGGCCTTAAGATTGAACAACAAGAGGCGCTCCGAATTTGGAACGCCTCTTCTTCCGCTTATTCCTCTTCTTGATAACTAACTTGCCAGCCAATCCCAAACTTATCTGTAATTGAACCGTAACATTTGCTCCAAAACGTTTCTTGAAGCTCCATGCCAACTTTTCCGCCTTCTTTTAACTTATGAAAGTAAGACTCGATTTTTTCACGGTCATCACTAATGACTGCTAACGTAATGTTGTTCCCTTCTACGTGCGGTGAGCCCGGGAAATTGTCAGAAAACATAATAGGACTACCTTCTACTATCAGTCTCGCATGCATAATTAAATCTTTTGCCTCTTCTGGAAGCGGAAACTCCGGATTCGGAGGTGCTTCCCCAAATGTCATAATTTGTGCCTCTGTTTGAAAGGCTTCAGCATAAAATTCTACAGCCTCACGACAATTACCTTGAAACGTTAAATAAACATTTACACCCATCTTGTAAACACTCCCTTTTAATTATGTATTCCACCTATAAGGATGGACGAAAAGCTGTACTTCAAAACAAGTTATTTGTAAGATTGCGATTGTTTCTCCAATCTTTCCGCCTAAATAGTAGGAACCGTACTAAATGAAAATCGGTAGACTTTATATGCTAATGCAGGATGTTGGTTCATAAACTCATTTACCTCATTAGAGAGATCATTAGAATCTTCTGATATGATTCTACTTTAACATATTCACTTAAAAAAAGAGTACAAAATCTTCAGTAGATTTCGTACTCTGTCTGCTACAATTCAACTATATTTTTCTCTAGTTCTTTTAATTCGTAAAAGTACCCATTAGCCACCATTAACTCTTCAAACGAACCATTTTCTATTATTTTTCCGTGGTCCATGACGATAATCTGATCCATTTTTTCAAGACCTGTGAGACGATGACTTACTAGAATAACTGTGTCACTTTTTGCGTGTTCCTCTAATAGGCGATACATTCGTTGCTCCGTCCAACCGTCCAAGGAAGAAGTTGGTTCATCTAGCAACCAAAGGTTCCCACTCTTTACTAGTGCACGCGCCATTGCAAGTCTTTGCTTTTCTCCGCCAGATAAGTTTTCTCCTTTTTCTAAAACAGGATCAGTTGGACTAAAATGAGAAAGTTCCACTTTTTCTAGTAAAAACGCGACTTCTTCATCATGCATTTCTTCTGCTGCCAATAAATTATCTTTTATCGTTCCTGAAAAAAATTGATTTTCTTGTAAAATAACTTTTGTACTTGCCCAAATATTTTCTGCTTGAATGTTTTCAATTGGCACACCGCTAATACGAAAGGAGCCTTCATTTATTTGATACATTTTTAATAAAAGTTTTAGCAATGTTGATTTACCAGAACCACTGGCACCAACAATTGCCACTTTTGAGCCTGCTTTAATGTCCAGGGATACTCCACGAATCGTTTCACGTAGTTCTCCTGGAAAACGAAAGTGAACATGATCCAACGTAATAGACAGTGGTCCTTTTGGTAAGTCAACCGTATTCTCTTTGTCACTTTTATCTTCTGACACAACATCCTGCAATCGGCTTGCCGCTCTCTCACTTTCCTCGTAATACACTGGAAAAGCGGCCATCGGAGTAGAGTGTTCAAATACGTTTAAACTAATCATCACGATCATTGCTAAGAAGATACCATCTAACTGATTACTAGCAACTAAATAACCACCAACAGCTAAAACAGACCATAAAATAACAAACGATGCTCCTAAATTAATAGAATGGTTTTTATTCACCTCAGATTCGGACTTTCTATGTTCTTCTACATAAGCATCGGAGGCTGCAATTAACTGTTCTTCTTTCTTCTCTAATTGCTGGTGAATTTTCAACTCTCGGAACCCTTGAAACCACTCCGTAACTTCCGTTGAAAATTTTGCACGTTCTTCCCTTATTCCTCCACTTAATGCTCTCTGTTTTTTCGCAAACCACGCCGGGATAACAAAACCTGTGACGATTAACCCAACTGTTAACAGAATAACAACTTCTATCGAATAAAAAGAAAGAAAAAGTAACGTCGTTAAAAAGACAGTTACCATTAATATAGGTGGGTAGACGACTCGTAAAAAGAAGTTTTGCAAGCTTTCCACATCTCCAACGATACGTGCGAGTAAGTCACCACTTCTAAACTGCTGAATTTTGCTAGGTGCCATTTTTTCAATACGCTCATAAAAATAAACACGTAAGTCACTTAACATCGTAAATGTTGCACGATGGGAAAAAAGGCGCTCTCCATAACGACTTGTCGCACGAATGATGCTTCCAATTTTCACCACCGCAACCATCCCAATTAATACGTATAAAGGTGGTTCAAGTGCAGCTTGAGAAATTAAAAATCCGTTCGCCGCGAACAAAGAGACAGCAGCTATTCCTGCTAAATAACCGAACAGAACGGATAAAACGACATCTCTTTTCTCTTTTAAAAGAACAGAAATAATACGGGTTAATTCTTTCACTGCACTTCCCCTCCTTTTTTAAATAATTGTTCGTAACCTATTACACTAGTTCTTAATTGTTCATCAGTACCGATCGCAGCTATTTCTCCATTTTGTACAAATAGAATCTGGTCCGCACTTTTTATCGTTTGTAATCGATGAGCAACTGTAATGACAAGTGCATGTTTCGCCATTTCTCTAATCGATTGCTGTAATAATTTTTCAGTCATTAAATCAAGCCCTGATGTAGGTTCGTCAAAAAGGATAATAGATGGTTTCTTTAAGAAAGCTCGTGCTAAAGCAATCCGTTGTTTTTCTCCGCCAGAAAGACCTCGACCACCTTCACCAATCACCGTGTTTACTCCATCTGGCAATGATTCAACAAGTTCTGTAATATTCGCTTTTTTAATTGCTTCTTCCATATCCGAATCATTTACCTTTAGTCCGAGAGCAATATTTTCTGCAATAGAGCCAGAAAAAAGGTACGGATGTTGCGTAATGTAACTAACGTGTTGAAACCATTCTTTCTCTTCATAATCGTTTCTATTTTTACCGTTAACGACCACATCACCTTCCGTAGGTTGCAATAAACCTGCTACTACGTGTAAAAGAGTCGTTTTCCCTGCCCCACTTCGGCCAACGATTGCAATTTGCCCTATGAATGGAAAAGTATAGTCTACTTTTTGGAGAGCAAAACCTTCCCCATAGGAAAACCCTACACCTTGGAGCTTCACTTCCACTCTATTATTAGAAAGTTTCTCTACACCCCATGAAGTCTTTTTCCCTTCCTCTCCAAGCGCCTCTTCTATTTTTGCTGCAGCTCCTGAACTGCTTCGCCCTGCATGGAAAGCACTCCCTAGTTCTTTTAATAGATGGAAAAATTCAGGTACTAACAACAAAATAAAAAATGCTGTAAAGAAGCTAACTTGCTGGAAGACTACGAGACGCAACCCTAGCTCTAACGCTACGAGTCCAATACTTAACATCGAGATAAACTCGAGCATTAAAGAAGACATGAACGCAACTTTTAATATGTCCATCGTTGAATCACGAAAATGAAGAGAACTAGATCGAATCACTTCTTTATAATGGTGAGATCGACCGAATAGCTTTAAGCTCGTTAACCCTTGAAGCGTATCAAGGAATCGACCAGAAAACGTATTTAAACTTTCTAGCTTTTCTTCCGATTTTTTCTGCGTATGCATTCCAATAATCGCCATAAATAACGGAATGAAAGGTGCGGTTATGATGATAATCAATCCTGAATAGAAATGTTGCGAAAAGACCGCAATTAAAATGATAACGGATGCTACCGTAGACAAAATACGTTGTGGTACGTATTTACTATAAAAACTATCAATTTCATCTACCGTATCAAGCATTACACTAACCTTTTTACCAGATTGACCTTTGTAAGATGTTAATATAGATTGCCCAGAATAGGCTTGAAGAAGTTTTTTTCTAAACTCACTTTTTACGACGGAAGCCATTTTCACACCAATTTGTCCAGAACTATATGAAAGTAGTGCCCTGATAAAGAGCACTACTGCTAAACCGATAAAAAATGGAATGACTTGTTGAAAACTTTTTTCGCCGAGGAATAAATCATCGACTATCGACACAATGAAGTAAGCTTGTGCAACGACGATGATTCCAAAAGCGATAGATAAACTATATAGACTGTAGAACCGTCCCTTTTGCGCACGCGCTAACTTCTGAAGTGTGTTCATCCTAATTACTCCTCATATTTTGTACTTTTTCCTACTACTAGAAAAGAAGTGAAAATAGCTAACAATACGATAAGGAGCGGTGCATAAAACAGTAAAAAGTTATGCATTGTATTCTCCTCCTATACACCTTTTTTAATGTAAGGTTTATTCATAATAAATAGCTTAAACACTAAATATAGTGATGGAATTAATAACATTAATCCTAAAATAAATACGACTACTAATGATATTGCCATCGTTTCATTCGTGAAACTGTCGTAAATCGTTAAGTTTGGATACAGTAAGTACGGATAGCGTGACACACCGTAAGCATAAAACGCTAATGCGAACTGTAGCACTACAAAAATAAACGACCAGCCGTATCTTGCTTTTTTCAAGAACCATAAGCTTACAGCAAACGCAATTGCGGATAAGGCAAACACCCACCACAGGTTTAGCATTCCTTGAAAATGGTCTTGGTTATGCCATTTCATCTCGATAATAATACCTAAAGCAGTGATAAGTGTTGGAAAACTCCATATCCACGTATATTTTCTAAATAACTTAAGCGCTCCTTTATCTTCCGCTACTGATGAATAATAAGCTAAGAAACTAGCAGAAATGAAAAGAACACTTACTAAACTTAAAACAATAATGGACCATGCAAACGGACTAGTAAACAACGCAACATAATCCAATTCTAACGTACCTGCTGCCGTTTCTTTAATAAATCCACCTTGAGAAACAATTAACGCTGTCGTTAATGACGCAGGGATTAACACTCCCGTAACACCGTACATTAACGTGTATCCTTTATGACCTTTCGTACCATACGTACCAAAAGCATAATAGCTTCCGCGTAGCGCTAAAAGAATGATAGAAATACTAATCGGAATTAAAAGTACTGTTCCAAAATAATATGCTGTTTTCGGGAAGAAACCTACCATGCCAATGAAGAAGAAGACAAGGAACACATTCGTAATCTCCCAAACTGGTGAAAGGTATCTTTGAATGACAGTGTTTACGATATGATGCTTTCCTGTTAAGAGCGTTTGCGCATTAAAGAATCCAGCCCCAAAATCAATCGAGGCAACGATTACGTAACCGAAAAGGAATAGCCATAGTACGGATATACCTAATATTTCAATCGTCATACGGCAACACTCCCTTTCTCACGTATCTTTTCGATTTCATTTTCAACTGGATTTTTTCTAAACATCCGAGTTAATACGACAATCGTTCCAACCATCAAAATAAAATATAAAACAGCAAAGGCGATAAACATTGCCCAGACGTATGGTGAAGTTGTCGCACCTTCAGCTGTCGTCATATATCCTCTCATTATCCAAGGTTGACGTCCTAACTCGGTAAACCACCAACCAGCTTCAATCGCAACCATCGCCAACGGACCTGACGCAACTAAGCCCCAGCGGAAAACTTTAGAACGAATGATGGACCAATTAAATTTAAGACCTATCACATAAACGAGTGACAACAACATAAGTCCTATTCCAATCGACACCATAATATCAAAGAAGTAATGAATAATATATGGTGGATGATATTCTTCTGGAATATCATTTAATCCTGTTACTTCTCCTGTAAAATTACTATGCACTAAAAAGCTTAATGCGTACGGAATTTTAATAGCATACTTTACCTCATTTGTTTCCGTAAGGACACCGAAAAGTACGAGCGGTGCTTCCCCTTCTGTTTCAAAATGCCATTCCGCAGCAGCTAACTTTTCTGGTTGATACTCAGCAAGGAATTTACCAGATAAGTCTCCAACTAACGCTGTTGCTATTGTAAAAACAAAAGCAACTTTCATCGTTAAAGCTAACCCTTTACGGTGATATTCATGACGATTTCCTTTCACTAAGTGAAAAGCAGCAATTGATGCAAGTATGAAACCCGCTGTCATATACGCTGAAGTTAACACGTGTGCTACTTTCGTCGGCATCGCTGGGTTAAACATCGCGAGCAGAGGAGAGATGTTTGTTAATTCACCATTTAATACAGCAAAACCTTGTGGCGTATTCATGAACGCATTTACGGACGTAATAAATAGCGCCGACATCGCACCACCAATCAGCACAGGTGCTAAAAGGTAGAAGTGATGCTTCGGGTTTTTGAAACGATCCCACGTATATAAATATATTCCTAGAAAAATAGCTTCAAAGAAAAACGCGAACGTCTCCATAAATAATGGAAGTGCCACTAGCTGACCAGCGAATTCCATAAACCGTGGCCATAATAATGCTAGTTGGAGGGCAATTGCTGTTCCTGTTACAACACCAACTGCTACACTAATGACATATCCGTGAGCCCAACGCTTTGCCATTAATAAATAATGATCGTCATTCCGCTTTAATCCAAGCCAATGCGCAACCATAATAAAAAGCGGTACCCCAACCCCGACCGTCGCAAATACAACGTGAACGGATAGTGTTAACATAGACAAGTACCTACTAAACTCTACTGATTCCATTTATGTCACCTCATTTACTGTTCCTTTACACATTATATATACAGTATAAACCGAATTTGTTTGTGAAATATATCACATTTTGAACAGATTTGTTACGAATTAGTAGCGAATTTGTGACGGAAGAATATGGGAGGGTTAGAATGTTTACTAAGAAGTTTACATTATATATGGAGTAAATGCTTGAAACAATAGACAATAATGCAGGTTCCTTGCTCTAGACAGGAAGATGTAAGTTTGGTGCTGCTTGAGGTGGCGGGAATGTACTTGTGACTGATTTTTGTATCGACGGAAATTTTATGCTGACTTTTGCCGCTCGATTGCACCAGTTTCGGAGATTTATGCACCACTTCCGGGTTGGATTGAACCACTTTTCCGGGCTTATGCACCAGTACGGTTTTTTGCTAACTTTTGCAGCTCAATTGCATCCTAGGATACTAGACCGCACCATTTCTCCAGTTTTATACATGAAACTAAAAAAAGTGACAACCTACAAAGGCTATCACTCTCTTATTAGTTTATATATTTCTTCTATCTATTACCGCCTCACAAACTACATCATACATTTTTTCCACACCCTTTTCTGATGCTTCGAACTGGAAGGCATTATCGATAGATATGCCGAGCGAATCTGCTTCTTTAACGGCATCTATGTTTGCTCCCATAAAAATGAATTCCCAGTTATATTTTTCTTGTTGATGAGTAATTAGCTTTTTTAATTTTTCATAAGTGAATTCACGACTGGCATTTTCCATGCCGTCCGTTGTAATAACGAAGATTACTTTGCCTGGACGATGCTTTTCTGAAGTACTCTTCAATCGGTTGCCTACCGACACGATACTTTTTCCTACAGCATCAAGCAAAGCAGTGGTACCTCGAACGAAATATTCATTGTCCGTTAATGAAATAGAATGTGCAGAAACACCGTCCCACAAGATTTCATAGACGTCATCAAATAAAACAGTTGTTAACTTAGTTTCTCCCGGTAACTCACCTTGCCTTTTAACGAACGAATTAAACCCTCCAATTGTGTCACTTTCTAAACCAGCCATGGAACCGCTTCTGTCTAATAAAAAAATTATTTCTGTTAATTTGTTGTTCATCTAAATCATCCTTCCTTCTGTTTATGCTATAATAATAGCCAATTAAAACCAATAAATGGTCGCCTTAAAAGCGACATTTTCGGAGGATGAAGGAATGATTAATCCTGAATTATTAAAACAATTAGAAGCATACATCTCACTACATATGGAACCAAAAGTACTTTACTCTATGGATGCGGATTATTATTTGGAGAAACAAATTTCCGAAAATGTTATCAATATCGAATTACAACAATTTATTAAAAGAAAACAGCAACCTACGTTTACCGAAGTGCTGTTTCAATTTATAGATAAGAAAGGTTTGAAAGATTCGGAGGTATATAAGAAGGCCGGCTTAGACCGAAAGCTTTTTTCAAAAATACGATCCACGCCTAATTACCGACCACGGAAAAACACGATAATCCAATTAGCATTAGCGCTAGAATTAGATAAAAAACAAACCGACAAACTATTACGTTCCGCCGGTTATACGTTATCTGATAGTGATATGTTTGATCTAACGATACTTTTTTGCTTAGAGAAAAAAATATACAACATATATGAAGTAAATATTGCTCTTGAACATATAGGAGCAAAACTATTAGATTCTTAAATATTGATAGTGACTGTCTAAGTTGTAACTAGGAAAATGTTTAGCTTTTTTTCTGTCTTCCTAAAACCGTTCCAATCTGCAATAGTTTCATCATTCGTTTTGTTGTTTCGTAGAGAAGTGTCTCACCGTTTGTAATTGCCTCTTTTAACGACATTGGTCCGTCTACAATCGAAAGAATAGCTTTAATTCCTTCCTGTTCAAGCAAAGAAGAATTATCACCAATGGAACCTGTAATGACAATAACTGGCACACCATTTTCTTTCGCAATTCGAGCAAGTCCTACTGGTACTTTTCCCATTAAGGACTGGCCATCAATTTTACCTTCACCTGTCACAACTAAGTCGGCCGTCTTTACATGTTCACGAAAGTTCGTCATTTCTACAATAAGATTAAGCCCACTTTCGAACTGTACATCTAGCAATGATAATAAACTAAAACCAATTCCTCCAGCAGCTCCACTACCAGGATACAACCTGTAATCCTGTACTGACACATTGTTCATTACATATGAAAAGTGTTCCATTCCTTTTTCAAAGTATGGAAGCTGTTCTGTCGTAATTCCTTTTTGTGGACCAAACATGTACACAGCGCCCTTTTCACCTAATAGTGGGCTCGTAACATCTGATGCAATGGTCAGTTTGACATTATAAAGCCTTGAATCAACGTTTGCTATATCTATACTATGTATTTCGTGTAAACGTCCACCTACTCTATCGATCTCGCATCCTGTTTTATCTAGGACGATTAAACCAAGCGCTTGAAAAAGTCCAACACCAGCATCGACCGTTGCACTACCACCAAGTCCTAAAATTATGTTTTCTGCACCTCTATCAAGAGCATCTTTTATTAACTGTCCAGTACCAAAGCTAGATGTTTGTAACGGATTAAGTTCTTCTAAGGTTAATAACGGGAGCCCCGATGCGGAAGCGGTTTCTATAATGGCCGCCTTTTTAAATTTGAGCCATCCATAACTTGCTTCTATTAAACGTCCTAACGGATCTTCTACCGTGCAAGTTATTTCTTCCCCACCGATTGTTTGTAATAACGCGCAAACAGTTCCTTCTCCACCGTCAGCCATTGGGATTTCGACCACCTCTATTTGGTGATCAAAATCTTTTATCGCTTGGCTAATGATTTGAGTTGCTTTTAAACTGTCGAAGGAACCTTTGAAGGAATCTGGTGCAACTACAATTTTCACTTTGTCTCCTCCTATCACATAGATCCATTCACTCTATTTGAAGCTCATTTAACGTAAGTTAATTTACTTCATGATGTTAAGGCGTTCTCAATTGTCTTCATCACATCATACGCTCCTTCTGACTTATTAGAAGGAATGACAACTGTAAGTTCATTGCTTGGGTAAAAAGCTGAGTGAAAACTAACACCAGGGTCGTAACCCATTACATGATATTTGAAGATTTCATTTTTCTTTTTAGAAACCCATACACCGTAACCGTAACAATCATCCTCTTCTACAACAACATGTGGTGCTAAAAGCATGTTTGTTAATTGTTCCGATAATAATTGAAATCGAAGCAAACTCTGCCAAAACTTAACCATATCTGCTGCAGTAATAAAAGCTCCCCCATCGGAACCGCCTTTTACTGGTATAGAGTAAATATTTGTTTTCCATGTACCATCTTCGTTATCAATGTAACCGAGGGCAGTTTGTGCTGGTAGACTATGTAACTCAAAGTAACCACTACCTTCCATACTACATCGGACAAATATATTCTTCTCTACGTATTCCGTAAACGGTAAACCACTCTGTTGTTCTACGATTAAGCCGAGTAGTATATAGCCTGCATTATTATAATGAAACTTCTCGCCAGGCGTAAACATCATTTCATTATGCTGAAACATCGGTAAAAAGTCATGTAGACGCTCGATTGTATACATAGGACGCTCTTTCCAAAGATCAGCAAAGTCGTCCATAACAGCTTCATCAAAGTAATCAGGAATTCCAGATGTGTGCGTTAACAATTGATGAACTGTTATATTTTCATCAAAGTTCGAAAAAGTGATTGGTAAGCAATCTTTCAATCTAGTTTCGAACGAAAGTACTCCCTTTTCTACTAATTGACTTATTGCAACAGCCGTGAATATTTTACAACCAGAAGCAATTCCAAATCTCGTATCCATTTTGTTATTTATTTTATCACTTCTATTAGAAAGACCGTATGCAGATTGAAAAAGTACTTCTTGGCCCTTTTGTATAGATACTACTCCAGAAAAATCAATTGATTTACATGTTTGTTCTATTAACATCTTTAAATTTTTCATAATCATCCCCCTTCTTTTTATTATACCACTATTATTAGAATTTTCTGGGAGAATCACATTCGGTCTTTTATTTGCATTTGTCAGGTTTTATTTGCAATAATCTTATTGGTAGAGAAAATAGGATAGTTAATATCCTTGTTAAGACATAATTGAAATAAATTAGAGGAGGAATGACATGATCGTCGTTACGAACAGAATAAAAACTAAAAAAGGATTTGCAAAAAAACTAGCACCTAATTTTACGAAAGAAGGACCGCTTCAAGAAATGGAAGGCTTCATTAAAGTTGAAGTACTAGTTGCCGAGAACTTTGAAGAATATGATGAACTAAGTGTTAACATGCATTGGGAGAGTCATGCACATTTTATGGAGTGGAGAAACAGCGATATTTTTAAACAAGCACATAACAGACCGAAAAATGCTGATGATGGGGAATCTCCAATGTTAGGTAGCCAAATAGTCGTAGCAGAAGTTGCTTCTGTATTACATGCCCTTCCTAAAGAATAATAAAGCCATTAGATTATATGAAAAAGAGCATTTCCAAATTTGAAAATGCTCTTTTTCATTACTTTACTATTTTACAAGTGTAGAGAACAAGTTACTTTCTTTTATTTTATCAACTGCTCGTAATAAAAGACTTTCACTTTGGACAAGTGCGATACGTACGTATCCTTCCCCCTCTTGACCAAATGCATTACCTGGAGTCACAACAATTCCAGCTTCGTCTAACAATTTATAAGCAAAGTCCATGGATGTATATCCCTGTGGAATTTTTGCCCATAAGAACATCGAAGCTTTCGGGGACTCTACATCCCAACCGATACTTTTTAATCCTTCTACTAAAACATCTCTTCTATTTTTGTACGTTGCTCTTAACGTATCCGTAAAGGAAGCAGAATAAGTTAATGCTTGAATCGCTGCTTTTTGAATGGGGATAAACACACCGTAATCGAGATTAGATTTTAAACGATTAAGCCCATCTATGACTGTTTCATTTCCGACTACATAGCCAATTCGACAACCAGCCATATTAAAGCTTTTCGAAAGCGAGTTAAATTCTACACCTACTTCGCTCGCACCTTCGATGGATAGGAAGCTAATCGGCTTCTCGTCATAATATAGCTCCGAATAAGCAAAATCATGTAAAACAATGATATTATGCTCGTTTGCAAATTGGACAACATTAGCAAAAAACTCTTTAGTAGCTAATGCAGGGACTGGATTTCCTGGAAAATTCAAAATCATTAATTTAGTCTTTTCCAATACGTCTTGCGGAATAGTTTGCAAATCTGGCAGAAAATTATTTTCTTCTTTTAGTGCCATTGGATAAGGTTTTGCACCTGCTAGGGAAATAGCTGCTTCGTACGCAGTATAACCAGGATCAGGCACTAATATATAATCGCCAGGGTTCGCGAATGCTAACGGTAAATGAACTAGTCCATCTTGTGATCCCATAACCATTAATACTTCCGTGTCCTGATCAACATCTACTTGAAATTCTCGCTTATAGTACCCTCGAACTGCTTCATGGAAGGAAGGAATACCCGTTAAAGAGTAACCGTATTGTGTTTCGTCTTGAACTAGTTTCGCCAATTCTTCTCTTACAAAATCTGGTGGTGGTAAATCTGGACTCCCAACACTTAAATCAATTATTTCTTTCCCCTCTTGTTGTAGTTTCTTTTTATATGCTAATAGTTCTGAAAAAATTAGCGTTGGAAATTCATTCATCTTTTGTGAAAATGTAATCTTCACATTAGCCACCTCTTTATTTATTTGAAATTGTATAAAAACTTATTTTAACATTATAACAAGTTTTCGCTTTAAAGGAATAAAAACTTTTAATTTTTTATGTTTTTTCAAAAAATTAAACTATATATCTTTTTTGATTGTCTTCCTTCCAACCCTAAAATAATTTAATAAATGAATAATAAAAAAGGTCCAAAATCAGTCTAGACCGAATTTTGGACCTTTCCATTTATGAAGTTGATTCTACTGCAAGATTCATTTCGTTAAAATCTTGTTTAATAGCTAAAATTTCATCCTCTAAAACAGTAACTAAATCTTTATATTTTGCGGAAATGCTGCTACTTGTTATTCCGAAATCTTCTGCAATTCCACTTTGTGTCAAATCTTTAGAGTAAGGACCTAGCTTGTCAATTAAGTAAATCAATGCTCCTGCATAAAGAGCTGGCTTTTGGATTCTCGGGTTTTTTCGACTACAGAATTGTTCCCATAACGAAATTCCTAAACTTGCAAAAGCTTCCTCTCCCCAATATCGTGCTACATTTTCTTCTAGTAATTTTGCTACTTCTTTTTGGGAGACTGTATTCCATTCCATATCTTCTGTTGTTACAAGTACATCATCCAAACCTTGAACGGAATCAAATTCATCTAAAATAAACCATTTAATCAATTCAATAAAGTTTGATTGTAAGTATTTTGCAGGTTCAGATTGGCTTAACAATTTAGACGTTATGTTGTTCGCTTTTTCCCGAGTAACGGTTAGCATCTCAACGAAGAAAATATATTCTTCTTCATTAGGTAGAATCGTTCCAAACAATAAACTACCAACTTCCGTCTTTTGAACAGTATCTAACGCACGGACAATTATATGTTCATTTGTCACAACGTTACGAACATGCATATTAGCTTGTTCATCAATACGTTCAACAACCGAAACAGTAAGCGTGGCAGCTTTCCATGATGCTACTATATCAACTGTCTTTTGTCTTGTACTTTTTATTTCACTGTTTTCTACATATTCTTCTAGTATTGTTTTTCCTTCATTCCGCTTAACAGTCGTTATGTAGGATAATACACTATAATAGTATAACGAATCATTACTTTCATCTATGTCCGGTTTAACATATTCATCAATTTCAGATTTATATTGACTTAATGCAAAATGGATAATCTCTTTTTGTATGTCACCTAGTTCTTTTCTAACTAACTGTTCCACCGAGACAATCGTTTTCTTTTCACAGCATTTTTTATATTTTTTTCCACTACCACACGGGCAGTTATCATTCCTACCAACTTTTGTCATTGGTGTCACCTCTTTCGTGTTGAAAAATATGCGCATAGACTAAATTAACATGTTTTCATAAATAAACATAGTATTTTTCTTTTTTCAGAACATTCCCAACATAAAAAGTACCAACTAGAACATTGCCTAGTTGGCTCTTTCATGACTTTTCTTACACTACTGACACTTGTCTAAAGTTCTCAGCGAATGTTTTCTCTTTTACAATTTGACCTTCTTGTTGCGCTTCCACTTCTGCTCTTCTCATCAGTTCAAACTTTTTTAACGTATCTTTGGAAAAATTCATTTCAGCGATAGCTTCTGTTAAAATTGGTGCTAAAATGTGTGCATCTTTTAGGCCGGCATTAATTCCGATTGCTCCCGTCGGTGTCATCGTATGCGCTGCATCTCCTATAATGACAAGCCCATCTTTTACCCAAGTTGCCGTTTTAGAACTATGAACATGGAAGCAGATAAGATCCCTCCAAGACTGTAGTTCAGCTACTGATTGTTTTAGTTGCGGAAAGCTTTTCGTTAACGGTTCCATAAATGTTTCGAATGGTGTTTGTTTCAATTCATTAAATGAGCCTTCTTTAATGTTCCAACCAATTTGAATATATCCACCTGTTTGAGTAAAAAGTGCAAGCTGATTACCTTCGACTTGAAGCATTCGAACAGTCGGCTCCCAGTCAAATGGAGCAGTTATTTTCGCCCATAACACATCATACCCATGATGAATGGTTTCGACCGGTATATCAGCTAACTTCCGTACAGTAGAAAAACGTCCATCCGCACCAACAACGATCGAGCTACGAATCGTAAAATGCTCGTTTTCTTTCTTTACTTTCACTCCACAATACGCGCCATTCTCATCCTGTAAAAGTTCAGTAACGGTTGTGTTATAAAAAAGCTGAAAATGCTTAAGTTTACTAGCTTCATCTAAAATAGTATGAATAAGATGATCTTGCGGAACGTGGATACCTACATGGTCGGCCGTATCATTCGGTGTAATTTGTTTTACTATTCGCTCGCCATCTACGTATTCTACCTTTTTCATTTTCAGTAGACCTTTTGTTTCTACCTTTTCATATAATCGGTGCTCTTGTAAAATAGCCTCAGATTCAGCATTAATATGCTCGCCTCTAAAAGCACCTACCTTACCAGACGTACGTTCAATAACAATAGTCGATACGCCTTCTTTTGCTAATAAATATCCAAGTAATGCTCCGCTTGGCCCAGCACCAACTATACATACATCCACATGGACATTCATCATTTTTCACCTTCTCACATTGGGACTTTTAATTTTTGTATATGTCCTGATTTTTCTACTTTTGTTTGTAAATAACGCTCATTATATACGGACACATCTCCCCATAACGAAATGTGGGACGTTATATCTATATCATAGTTTCTTAAAGAAGCTAATTTGTTCGGATTATTTGTGATCAAACTAACAGGTTTATTTCTTAACGATTTTAATACACGGATTGCTTCTTCGTAAGAACGGGAATCATCTTTAAATCCTAACTGCTCATTCGCTTCCACTGTATCGAAACCTTCTTGTTGAAGAATATAAGCTAACGATTTAGAGAATAGACCTATTCCTCGCCCTTCGTGATTAGCGATGTAAAATATAGCCCCACTGCCATTTTCTACAATCATTTTCATCGATTGTCGCAATTGATAGCCACAATCACATTTTTTACTACCGAAAATATCTCCAGTATGACAAATGCTATGAAATCGAATAAGCGCGTTGTCTGCATGAGCAAAGTCTCCGTACACTAAAACGGAAGATTGCTGTGATGATGCTAAATCTGCTTTTGGCAATGAAGCTAGTAAACTATTTTTTTCACTAGGCAGTCCATCTAAATTGAGCCAAGTGTACCAATTAAACAGCACTTCTTGTTCGTCTAACTGAACAGGAAGTTTTACTGGTCCAACTACAGCCATGTTTGGTTTTTCATGTTCATGTATAATTTCAATTTTTTCATCCAATAATTTCAGTATATTATCGTTCATTATCATCTCTCCTTTAATAACTATAGGAAGTATATATTAAAATTCCTCAGAATGATAATAATAGGCTTTGAGTTTTTTGTTAATTTTTGTGATGATTATAGTATATAGCAAAATTTCCAATAGGTTTCTAAATATGAAAAAAAGTTAATTATAGAGTAACAAAATGGGCGTTGCTCGTCAACAATAAATTTGCTAATATGAATATATGTTTCATATTAGAGAAAACGAGGTGTCTTTATGGATATCGGTTCAACCATTCGTTCCATAAGAAAAAGAAAGAAAATAACGATTGCTGAAATGAGCTGTGGAACAGGCTTGTCCAAAGGCTTTATTAGTAATATGGAAAACAACAATACGTCTCCGTCCATAAGCACGTTAGAAACGGTTGCAAATTTTTTAAATGTACCATTAACGTATTTATTATTAAAAAAAGAAGATCGTATCCAAGTTGTTAGACAAGACGAAAGAACGTTAACGATTTCCCAACAAGGAAAAATGAAAGTTGAGACTGTTTCCTCACGAGGAGGATTGCGGATCATGCACGTTGAGCTTGAACCAGGTGCATCATCTGGAGTAGAGCCCCATGCTCATCAAGGCGAAGAATGTCACGTCGTTTTAAAAGGGACAATTCTTGCTGAACAAGGGGAAGAATCAATTATTTTGAACGAGGGAGATTCCTTCAGCTGGAACGCTAGTGTACCTCATATCGTGAAAAACATCGGGGAAGATCCTGCTGTTGTTTTAATTGCTGTTTATTCAACAAACTAAAAAGGTGGCTTCAAACGAAAAATCGTTGAGCCACCTTGTTTTTTATTTTAATGTACGAATAAGTTCCTGCAATTCTTCATTTAGTCCTTTAACTGCTTTATCTCCCACTACAGTAACAGGAACACCCATAAAGCCAAATTTTTCTACTTCCTTTTGATACTCAGCGCTTGACATTACATCACGTACTTCAAACTGTACGCCTTCCTCTTCTAACATTTTTTTTACGAAAGTACATTCTACACAGCCTTCGGTAGAATAAACGATAACTTGTTTACTCATGCACCGAATGCCTCCTTAATGGAATCTTTCGTAATTTTCCAATGAGAAGTGTTCCAAACAACTTTTCCATCTTCTATTAAGAAAATTTGTGGTGATTCATGCTTAATTTCAAAGCTTTCCGCAACTTGGTTTGAAACAGGACGATCTTCGATTACGTGTACGATAGCTGCTGATGGATCAAACTCGGTAACATAAGCTTGAAACTCTTCGTGAGCTTTGGCACTAATTGGGCAAGTAGTACTATGCTTGAAAAGTAATTTCTTACCTGGTTGTGCTACAAATTCGTTTAATTGTTCAACACTTGTTAATTGTGTTAAAGCCATTTTAAACACCATCCTATAATTTTATTCTTCGAGATTATATCTTCGCGTATACTTTACCATAAACCTACATAATAATACTATTTTTTTGTTTTGTTTCGAACTTACTAAATACTATTACGTTTTTTGCATAATAAAAAGGCCAGCTAACTGACCCTATACCTTATGGGTTTGTCGACCATAACCCTGCTGATTTAATGAAAATACGTGGATGCAACTTAAGTTGTGCCACAATATATTCTGCTAAATCTTCTGGTTGCATTACTTTTTCAGGATTACCATCCGTTAAGTTTTCTTTAAATGCTAATTCCGTTGCTACCGTACTTGGCGTAAGAGCAGTAACTCGAATATTATGCTTGCGCACTTCTAGAGCAAGTGACTCTGTTAAACCTAGTAAACCAAATTTAGAAGCACTATACGCACTCGTTACAGGCGCCCCTTTTTGCCCAGCAGTTGAAGAAATATTAATAATATCTCCACCACTTTTTTCTATTAATTGCGGAAGCACTGCTCTCGTTACGTAGTAGACTCCCATTAAATTAATATCGATCATGCTTTTCCATTCTTCTGGTGATAGTTCTAAGAACCCACCAAACTTTCCGATACCTGCATTGTTAATTAATATGTCAAAGAAACCTAATTTGTCAGTCACAGATTTAACAGCATCTTCAACTTGTTCTAATGAAGAAACATCCGCAGTAGCATACGCCACTTTTACCCCATAAGTTTCGATTTCAGATGCAACTACCTTTAAATCTTCCTCCGTACGGGCTAATAAAGCAACATTTACACCTTCCTTCGCTAGAGCAATAGCTGTCGCTTTTCCAATACCTTTTCCCGCACCAGTGACAAGTGCAGTTTTACCTTGTAATGATTGTCCCATAATAAAAAGCTCCTTTCTAAATTCAATAAAATTCAGTATATGTAATCTAGGTTATTATCATACGGGATGCTGAAAAGAGGTGTCAAAAAATATGACTCCGAGTGATAACTATTCGACATGCTTAGTTGTCTTTGTTAGATTTCATAAAAACAAAAGAAAAGCACCATTAAAAAAGTGCTTTTCCTCCTATTACTTATTACACTGTTTGTAATGCTAGATTAGAAGCAACATCCGCTACTTTGCGTAAACCTTCTTCGATGATTTCTTCTGCTTTGTCTGGCATTGCATTATGTCCTTCGATAATTACTTCTTCCATAATTTCCATTCCGAATACGCCACCAACAACATTTTTAATATAGTTTGCAGACATTTCTAATGGTGCCATTTCTGGTGTTGAGTAAACTCCACCACGAGCACTTAAGATGATTACTTTTTTGTCTGTCATTAAGTTAACTAACTGACCATTTTCATCGTATTTGAATGAGTAACCAGCTTCATAAACATAATCAATAAATGTTTGAAGAGTTGCAGGAATTGTTAAGTTCCATAATGGGAATGCGAAAACAACTACGTCAGCTGCAGAAAGCGCATCTTTTGCCTTTTGCTTCGCTGCTAAAATACGTTTCTCAACATCTGTCATTTCCTCCCCAGATTGTAATTTACCGAAAGCGTTAAATAGATCTTGTCCGAAATACGGCATATCTTCTGCAAAAACATCAAACGTCGTAACGTTCGCACCTTTAACATTCTCGATAAATGTTTCATACATCTTACTTGATACAGCTTCAGAAGCTGGACGGTTATTTGCTTTTACTACTAATACGTTCATTTTATATGAACCTCCTATATGTTGAATTAAAAAATCTTTAATTCATAATATATCAGAATAACTTAAATTACGTCAAACAAAAAAACTCCACAATAGATAATAAACAAAAAAACCAAATTTCTGATTAAATATTATTGTCAAATAATTATTTTTAATTAAATTTTAAATAATTGACTGAATAATATAAATAGGAATAAAATAGAAATGTACTTACTTTTTATAAGTATCTTATAGGAGAGGACGGTTTAATCTTGAGTGAACATAAAGTAAAGCCTAAAGCTGGCGAAATTTCAGAAAACGGATCATTTAAAAGACAAAAAAATAAGTTTACTACCCCGTTTGGTAATAACCCTGGTAACTTACCGGTTGAAGCAAATCGATATCGTTTATTATGGACCCCTGCGTGCCCTTGGGCACACCGAACTGTTATCGTTCGAAACATCCTTGGACTTGATCAAGTAATTAGTTTAGGTACTGCAAGTCCGTTACGACCGAAAATTCCTCAAGTAGATTGGGAGTTTTCGCTTGACGAAAAAGAAGTTGATCCAGTATTACAAATTCGCTATATGAGTGAAATTTACAAAAAAACAGAACCGGAATATAGCGGTAGACCGACAGTACCAGTAATGGTCGATTTAAAAACAAACACCGTTGCTAATAACGATTATTTTAAACTTACTAATTACTTAGAAACTGCGTGGAAACCGTTTCATAAAGAAAATGCACCAAACCTATATCCAGAAGAGCTACGAAACGACATTGATGAACTTAACGATGTAATCTTTCATGACATAAATAACGGTGTGTATAAATGCGGTTTTGCCTTATCGCAAGAAGCATATGAAGAGTCGTACGACCGATTATTTGCTAGATTAGATGAATTGGAGGATCGTCTCTCGAATCGCCGCTTTCTGTTCGGTAATTATATTACAGACTCCGACGTCCGTCTATACTCCACATTAGTTAGATTTGACGCTGCTTATTACACTGCTTTCAATACGAATAGAACACTAATTAGAGAATTCCCTAACCTTTGGGGATATGCACGTGACTTGTATCAAACAGCCGGCTTTGGAGACACGACTGATTTTGATTCAATAAAGAAGCATTATCATGTATCCATCACTATTTTTGTAGATAAAGAGGACGTGAAAATACTCCCGAAAGGGCCAGACCTTTCCTGTTGGAATGAGCCTCATCATCGTGAGCGGCTTAGTGGTAAAAAAGAAAAATTTCTTATTCAAAATTAGGAGGCAGCATCATGTTGAATGTAAGAGATGCTTTAGTAAGTGAAATAAAAGACATAAGAAATCAACGTGTGGAAGCTTACTCGGAATACGAGAATTTGCTGCCTGCGGACCATTGGAAGGCGTTAAAGCAGTCTATATTATCTGAAACTGACTTACAAGATGGAGTCGAGATTATCGTTGCGGAACTCGAAGGAAATGTTGTAGGTAGTGTTGTCTTATTTCCACCAAAAATAAAAGCATATGAAGGTTTCGGTGATGTATTAGATCATTCTGAAATACGAATGCTTGCCGTTTCCCCTACTGTGCGAGGAAAAGGAGTCGCTCTCGCATTAGTGAAGGAATGTATGAATCGGGTAAAGGCAAAAGGTTATTCTTCTATCGGGTTACATACTGGAGAATTCATGAAAGGTGCCATTAATTTATACGAACAATGCGGTTTTAAAAGAATTCCCGAACACGATTTCGAGCCAGCAAATGACGGAATAATCGTAAAAGCGTTTCGGTACGATTTTTAGGAAAATATCATTATCTTTCCTTTAGAAGGAAAGCCTGAGGAACAATAAAAGGGACAGTTTAACTTCTGTCCCTTTATTTATTTACTATACTATCCTTTAATGTTCCTACTTTATTTAATGCCTTTTCGATATCATCCACAGGAACTTGGAATTGAGCAAGTGCAGCGTGTAAATGTTTTACAATAGCCTCAAAATGTCTTTCCTGAATGTCCATTCCTTCGTGTGCCTTCTCCATAGATTTCCCAGTATATTGATTTGGTCCTCCTAATGCAAAACTAATAAATTTTGTTTGTTGACGACGTTGCTTTTCCATATCCGTTTCATCAAAAAAATGCTTTACCGTTTCATCTTTTAATACAAGTTCATTGTAAAAATAATCAACAACGGTTTCAATTGCTTCCTCGCCACCAATTTTCTCATAAAGCGTAGGCTCCATTTTATTTTCACCTCTTCTTATGTTTACAGATTTTATTATCCGCACCGAATGACAGATTATTCCTATTCATGCAAATCGGTAGTAAATTAATAAAAACGTCGCGAGGACAAATAAAAAGTTAAGAAACACAAAAATCATTTGATTCAGCAAACTTTTATGGATTTTTATTGGTGGGTCATAGAATGATACCCCTTCGATGATAAATATAATTAATACAATGTGAATCATAAAATGACCGATAATTTCAGTGATTCCAAATAACATCGTAGTAGAAATAAAAATTAACGTTAACACGAAAGCCAAAACTCTATTTAATATGCCTACTACTAATAAATATCCTACAACAAATTCAATAAAGGCTGCTAACACAACAAAGGTTGCTGGTGGAAATCCAAAAGTCGGAACTTGATGGTTTTGGATAATGTCGATACTCATAATAGGAAATACCCATTTTTCCACCGCTACCCAACATAATGATAGCCCTGTTCCTAAGTACAGAAAAGGAAAGCCCCAATTTTCCAATTTTGTTTTACCAACTAACAAAACTCCTATGATGGCAACGTAAAAACCGTAATCCAACATATGAAACAAGCCAGCAATTTGCAATTGATAGATGAACAAGCCTAGTAAAATGATCGACCCAGCTTTTGTTGAATAATGATGTGGTATTACTAAAAAAGCGATCGTTATCCATAATAGGATCGTTACGAAACCGTTTTGTATTGGAAACTCAGGAGCAAAAATGGTTCCTGAAACAGCCTGTATAATTAGAGCTAGAGCTGTACCGTATTTTAATAAGTATCGAGAATATTTACGAAATCGATCAAGCGAGACATCTAATTTTTTCAGGAAAGGAATTCGCTCCACTAACGGCTCTGATAATTGCGTTAACACAGCAAGAAACAAGGCGATTAGTAAAGATAGCGTCATAAATAACGGCGAGAGGATATTTTCTATCATTTCTTTTTCTGGTGCAACTTCCGTAAACCACTTTACGTGGGCACTAACTAAGCTTGGTGAAACTATTACAATAAAGAAAATAATAAATGTTGGCACCGTTCTTGCGTTTATTATTTTGTTCATATTTATGCCTTCCCTCCCCTTCAAACCATCCCTTTTGGATCGAGCGCTTTTTCAATTTCAGGAGTTAACAATCCTTGCTCCTCTAACACTTGTTGAATGGATATTTTCCTCTCATCCGCTTCCATCCCAATCTTTGAAGCTCTGTCGTATCCAACAATGGAACTAATACCTGTAACTAAGCCGAGGCTCGCATTCATCCATTGTTTACAATTTTCCTCTTCAGCCTCAATACCACTAATGCATTTTGTCACTAACGTTGGAAGTGCATTGGAAAGCAATTCAATTGCATCTAAAAACGTATGAGCAATTAACGGCATCATCACATTAATTTCTAATTGCCCAGCCATACCTGCAGTTGTAACGGACGCTTCTCCCCCAATAACTTGGCAACAAACCATATGTACCATCTCTAAAACGGCTGGATTGACTTTACCTGGCATTATCGTGGAACCAGGTTGAACAGATGGGAGCGTAATTTCAGCAAATCCGGTTCTCGGACCACTCGATAATAACCGTAAATCACTTGTTATTTTTATTAAATGCATGGCGAATTCTTTTAGTACAAGCATCACTCGAATCGGTGCATTCGTATTTTGCATAAACGAAAACATGTCTACAGGCTCACGAAATGGAAGGTTTGTGAAACGACTAACCTCCTTTATCACTTTTTCACTATATTGTGGGTGAATATTATTTCTCGTCCCAATTGCCGTACCACCTAAACCAATCTCATACAAATAATCCGTTGCTTTTTCTAGCTGGTGGTATATTTCATGAACTGTTTCGGCATAGCCTGAAAACTCCTGCCCTAACCGAATCGGAAGGGCATCATGTAAATGCGTCCTGCCTGACTTCATAACTGGCATAAGCTCTATTGATTTTCGTTTTAATTCATTATGTAATTGTTGAACAGCCGGGAGAAGACGATGGACTATATTCTCAGCACCAGCGATATGTATTGCTGCATGAAACGTATCATTTGTTGATTGGGACATGTTAACGTGGTCGTTTGGATGAATACGATTGCCTTCTAGGGTTTCACCTAAAATCTCTGTTGCTCGATTAGCAATTACCTCATTAGCATTCATGTTTTGTGAAGTTCCTGCTCCTGCTTGATACACATCGACAACAAAATGGTCATCCAATGTTCCATCAACTACTTCTTCTGCAGCCTTTATTATTGCTTTCGCATAAGAAGGTTGAAGAAGCCCATTTTCCATGTTTGCCTTGGCCGCAGATGCTTTAATAATTCCTTGTGCTCTTATGAAGGAGCGAGGCAAACTTCTTCCACTTATTTGATAGTTCTCTACAGCACGTTGCGTTTGTGCACCGTAATATGCATCGCTAGGAATTCGCACTTCTCCCAACGTGTCTCTCTCTATACGAAACGTTTTAGAAGATGACATTAAGACTCTCCTTACTTACATGTAATAATCGTTACGAATAGTGTTACCAACTATGCTAATTTAAACCTGATAGAGAACCTTAAAATCACTTCAATATTTATCCACCAAAAAAAGACCAACAAAAATATTGTTGATCCCTCTAAAAAGACTCTTATATAAATTACGCGTTCAATTCTTTTAATCGATATAATATTTTTAAAAATATCCCCCGTTTAAAAGCGTAATCCCAACTTCCTTCTGAAAATCGTTCCGCTCTTATATAATGAGTAAGTACCGCCTTTAAAACATGTAAATCAGCTTCCGCAATTTTTTTCTCGTAATCTTCCCGGTCTATTTCTTTCAACACTTCAAAATAATCATGCACGATTAAATCGGTACTATTACATTCATCAATAAAATTCAAAAATACTTCTTCATAATCTGGGTATGCAAACTGACCCTTACTAGTGGAAGTCCAACTACAACACTCAACTAAATCATTGTCAAAATATGAAATGTAGTTAATCAGCTTTTCGTATTTCACCATACTCCCTCATTTCCTATAACTAGAAAAGAAATACCATATATCTATCAACATGTTAAAAGGTAAACAAATCGTATTATTATAGAACTAGAGTTTAGTTCACACATCAATCAGTAACTTACTTCATTGATTCGACAAATCCCTCAAAATCCCTTCCCTTACATAGGAAGAAAGTAATGTATTTTTATTCTCCGAAAAGAACTGTATTAAAAGTACATATAGAATTGATTCGTAAAAAGCATAGAAATAATTCAAATATCATGATATGGTAAATGAAAGAATATTTAGACATACGAAAGAAGGATGTATATGAACGGTGCAATACGCTGGCCATTTTTTCTCGTTGGCGTTGTTATTTTTAGTTTAGGAATCTCTGTTACGATTAATGTGCAGCATTTAGGTGTTCATCCATGGGATGTTTTAAATATAGGACTCTATGAAAAATTCGGAATATCCATTGGGTTTTGGAATATTATGTGCGGCATGCTTTTAATCATCGTTTCATGGTTTTTAAACAAAAGTTACATTCGATTAGGTACGTTTCTAAATGCGTTTTTAGTCGGAGCATTTGTAGATTTCTTTTTATGGAGCGATATTTTACCTAGTGCAACACATACTTGGATCGATGTACCGATATTATTAATCGGCATTGTCATTATGGGCTTCGGTGGTGGTGTTTATAATGCTGCAGGAGTTGGCTCTGGCCCCCGTGACGGCTTTATGCTTTCCATCTCCGACAAAACCGGCTTCCGAATAAGTAGGGTACGGATTGTCACTGAAAGTAGCGTGCTAGTACTTGGCCTTATTTTAGGTGCACCTGTATTTATTTTCACGTTTTTATTTACGTTTATTCAAAGTCCAATTTTTCAATTTTTTTATTTAAAATGTAAAGCATTCATTGAAAAATTAGAAGAAAGAAGCGGCAAACGGCAACCAACAGAATCTACGATTGCAAAATAAAAGGGGTCAGAGGCTAGTCTCTGATCCCTTTTTTACTCACTTTCTTCGATTTTTCGCTTTTAGTAATCTTGCCATTCTTTCTGCTTGATTGTCATTGGAAACTTCACTCTTTTCCGTAACAACTTTCTTCTTCTCTTTCCAGTCTAACGTCTCGTCCCTACTCCCCTCAATGATTGGAGCCTGCGCTTTTTCCTGTTTTTGCGATTTAGGGTTCGTTTTCTTTGGAACTCTACTTCGTTTTGCCTCCGGTTTTGATTTTCGACGGAACAATAGGCCAAGTTTATGAAGTGGAGTAAAACCGAATCTTCTTATCGCAACTTCAAGGAAAAACAATAAAAACGCTAAAACGATAAACGGTGTTATAACCGTTTGTGTTCGATAAACATTTCCATTCCAATCACGAAATGCTTCTACTGGTTCCTCTAACACTTTTCCACCTGTCATAGTCGTTAGTTGCTCCATTAATAGTGCATTCATCGGCTTTTGCTCGAACTCTGTTGAATATGGTACGACAATCCCTGTGGAGTAGGTGTTTATCGGCACATCGTTATCACCTTGCGAAACTGTTAAAAAGTACATATTTGGAAGCGCTGGAAAAGTAACCTCGTATTGTCCAGGGCCGGTTTGCTTTGTGATAGCCTCGACTACTTCTCCATCATTGCTTGAAACTACAACTTGCAGTGGCATAAATGGGTCCTCTAACGCTTCAATGTTTACAGTTGCTTTTCCATCTGTTATCGATTGATGAACATCATATTGTCCACTTTCAAAAGATGGTAGCGACCATGTAACAATTTCATTCCACAAACTACTCCAACCTGTCCAAGCTGGCCAATCTCCACTCCATGCACCTGTAACGTCTGAAGTCCACGCTACCGTTCTTCCAATTCCGTAATTCATTCGGGCTAAAACCGGATCATCCTTTTCACTAATTACAAGCTCTTCCGCTCGTTGCTTAATCGTAGTCGCAATATACGCATTTAACGAAGGGACTCCTTCTGTAAAATGTCTACTCCAATCGTAGCCGCCTACGATAGATGGATAATGCGGGTTATCCTCAATATACGTTTTTGTTGTTAAGGCTGTTTCCCTAGAAAGAATACTCGGCACGGAACTTGCATCTATTACATCGTAATATCGACCAGTTCCATACTCCGCTAACTCTTCTAACAAGCTACGGTCTGCGTCTCCGCCAATCGCCACAGTAGATAAAGTAACATTATTTTCTAACCCTTCTTCAATTAGTGATTCATAATCACCATGTGGGGAGACACCATCCGTTAAAAGGATTATATGCTTTCTCTTTAACGGGAGGTCTACAAGCTGTTCATATCCTAGTTGTAATGCTGTGTAAATTTCTGTTCCACCCCCGAGTGGCGTAGACCGAATTGTTTCCATTACTTCTGCTTTATTTTCAATCGGTTCTGTTTCAACGACAATCCAAGGCTCTGTGTCAAAAGCAATAAAACCGAACGTATCCTCTTCTCGTAACAATTCCACAGAACGTGCAGCAGCTTCTTTTGCTAGGTCAAACTTTTCACCCATCATACTCCCAGAACGGTCTAACACAATGACTAGCCCTAATGAAGGGATTTCTTTCTTTCCTTTTACATCCATATCTACCGGAAGGATCCGTTCAATAGGAGTTTTAAAATATCCACCTAACCCAAACGATTCATTTCCTCCAGTCATGACAAAACCGACTCCGAAATCTCTTACGGCAGTTTCCATCATGTTCATTTGACTTTCACTTAAATGATGCGCTGAAACATTATGAAATAAAATACTGTCATATTGGAGAAACCCAGCTAGACTAGTCGGTAAAAGCTCCGATGACACTTGATCAACGTTCCAGCCACTTGTTTGTAACGAATCATATATATTTTGACCGTTTCCATCGTTATGAACGACAAGAACTCGTGGTTCTCCACTAACATTTGTAATCGCATAAGAGAGATTGTTTTCAACGACTTCATCCGATTCTGCGATTATTTCTGCTTTAAACGTATACATACCTGTTTGTTGAAGAGGAACTTGGTACGCAAAATAATTTCTTCCTTCTGCTATTGCTACTCTTTCTCGAATAACCGTTTCATTGTTTTGCGTAACAATTAATTCTCCTTCACTATCGACGTTCGACTCTACCGCTATCGTTAAAGGAATCGTTTCCCCGACAAAACCACTTTTCGGAGTAGTAAAATTACTAATTAATACGTCCTTCACATGTGCGGGTTGAAACGGAATGACATCCACTTCAACGTTTTTCGCGGCTAATATTTCTGCCTGGCTCAATACATTACCGCTTGTTTCTACCCCATCTGTTAAAAGTACTACTCTCCCTTTCGCATCAGGAGGAATATATTGAGAGGCGAACGTAAGACCTTCTTCTAAATTTGTAAAATACGTTTCATCATTTTTGGAAACCGAAGATAATTTTCCCGGCTCTGTCGAAAACGCTCGTTCTAGAGTCGTTTTATTTGCAAGCGTAGCAACTGCTACTGCATCCTCTTTCCCTTTACTAGCAACTGCAGTGTTAACTGCTTTAAGCATTTCATTTTCTACTCGTTTCACACTTTCGGATTGATCGACGATAAAGATAGTATGAAGTCCTTGAACAGGATACAATAGTTGCGGCACACTAAGCGCTAAAATTAGAAGTAAATATACGAAAGTTCGTAAAGTTAGTATCGTATATTCTTTCACACCTTTTTTCATCTTTATCTTTAAAAAGAAAACTAAACTTACTATACTTGGCAATAGCAGCAGCAACATGAGAGGTTTCTCAACTTGAAATAGCACGGCGATAAACCTCCCATTCTATTAATAATACGAAAAGTGCTAACAGTAAAAAGATAAAACTAACATCCTTTACAATTAACCCCTCTTCTCGCTCTACATTGTCAGCACCAATAGAAAAGCTAGTTGCCGGAGTGATTGTTTTCTCACTGTCTTCTAACAATATATAAAGATATTTTTCCTCTACTTTATCTTCATATGTTTCGCGAATCGTATACAAACCTGGTTCGACAGGTAGTTCAATCGGCTCGTCCAAACCTTCAATCTTTATAATATGATCCCCATTTACTAACTCTAGGTTTTCTACTAGTGGAGAAACATCATAATTCATTATTTCACCTGGAATAAAATAACCTATTAAACTGCTCTTCTCTAATAAAAATTGTAACGTGTTATAAAAAAACAATGGAAAACTAGGGTGTAATGGCCAATCGGAGTCTTCTATATCAAAACCTAGCACGACGATTGGATATCCTTCATACGTACCAGCTTGAATGAGCGGTACACCTTCCGCATCTACAATCGTTTCTAACCCTTCCATCTTCTTATCATAAGCATTTTCAATATAAACATTTTGCATATCTACTAAATGCAGTAACCTATGCTGGGCATCTAAACGATATTCTCCTTCAATCGGATTTTTAGCTCCCTTATGTCCGAATACAACTTTCGGACCGACCGGCCATTCCTCTTGATCGAGACCTTTCACGAAATGTACCCCTGCATTTTCACCATTTGAAGAACCAGATACGTGGATCGTATTTGCACCGCCAATTTCAACGGCTTTCGTAACAAACGGATGAATTCCACTATGTAGATATACGTCCGAAGGTTGTTCCTCTATTAAAAAGGTAAATTGATTATTGTCGAGCTTGTAAGCTTCATCACCTGTAATAACAGCTTCATAGTAAAAGGCTGGGGTAAGATCCTGTAATGAAACGGTCACTGTAGACTGAGCATCCACATCGATTGTTTGTTCATTAATCTTTTCTCCATCGCCATAAATAATAAGCTCCACTTCTTTTGCTTTTAGTGATTCATTATAAATCGTCGTAATCCCAATTATTTCATCATGACGCTTTGCAACACCAAATGTATGTACAGCAACATTTTCCTTAGCACTTCCAACATTTTGAACATGGAGAGAGATGCCTTCGTTTATTGTCGGTAATTCATCTCTTTTATCATATTGATCTGTAAATACATAAATTTGTCCTGTCGATTCCCCAATCAGCCCTTGTGCAAGAACGATTGAATCAGTAATATTCGACTGGGCGTAACTAAGTTGTAGACTTTCCACTGTATTTAACCAATCTCTTCTTGTATTACCGGCTTCATTAAAAAGAGTTGGAGTACTTTTTGCCTCAAGCACGGTAATATTCTGGTTGTCCACTTGACTAATAAGCAGTATAGCTTGTTCCTTACTTAATTCTAATCTCGTTTTCCCTTCAACCTCTAAAGTGCCCATTGAAGCTGAAGTATCAAAAATAAAGACGATATGCTCTCCTTCTAAACCTTTTGTTTCATAAAAAGGCTTCATTAGAGCAAAAATGAGTAGGAGTAATATGAATAATTGCAAATACATAAGAAGATGATGTTGAAGCTTTTTCCACCAAGCTTGAGCTTCATATTCATACATCCACTCTTTCCACAATAAGACGGAAGGTATCGTTTTTGTTTCGTATTGTTTGCGAAAAAAATACATCATAATGACAAACAGTAAAAATATAGTAAATAAAAAGTATAGTGGATGCAAAAATCCCATTAATATCACCTTATCCAACCTTGAGAGGTCATTCTTTTAAACAATATATCTTCAATTCTTTCAGAAGACGAGCAAAGTAAGTAAGAGATGCCTCTCTCAAAGCAAAAACTTTTCATATATTCAATCCGATTGTTCATTTTCGTTACATATGACTTTCGCGTGTAATCCGTAACAGTTACATTCACACCTTGCTTCGTTTCACTGTCTTCCAGCAAAAAATCACCCGTAAAAGTTGGCTCTAATTCCTCTTTATCTACTAAATGAAGCAATAATACTTGCTGTCGGTTTGCTTGAATTTTTTTTAACGTAAGTTCAACAGAAGAAATCGGCTCCATTAGATCCGTAATAACAATAGAAATACTACTCTTTCGTTGAATTGTTTGTGCAACTTCTTCACTAAAAAGAGCGGTTGTTTCTTTCGGTTTTATGTTTTCTACTACACGAACCATCTCATACAAATACGACTTTCCTTTTCGATATAGATAAGGAGCATCTTCACTATGAACAGGAATAATCGAAATCCGATCATCATTACATAAACCTATATAAGCGATGCTAGCGGTAAGTTGTTTTGCTAACTCCCACTTTTTAGGGAGAAGGCTCATTGATTTTGTACAATCTAAATAGATGGTTACACTCAATTCTTGTTCGTCTAAATATCTTTTAATATAGTGCTTGTTCGTTCGTGCATATATGTTCCAATCTACTTGCCTTAAGTCATCACCAGGCTGATAGACTCGATAATCGGAGAAATCATGAGAAGTACCGAATCTTGATGACTTCCTAGAACCTTTTTGCCAGCTTCTCTTCAATTTTCCGCTTTGAATCGAGTACGCTTGAAGTTGCCTTGATAATTTAGCACTTAACAAGGTAATCACCTTTTTTCCAATTTAGTCTATATGTTGCATAACGTCTTCTAAAATATCATCAACTTCTACACCGGATGCTTCACCTTCAAAGTTTAAGAAGAGGCGGTGACGAAGAACTGGAAAGGCAGTTTGTTTTATATCTCCTTTCGAAACATGAAAACGCCCTGCACAAAATGCCCTTGCTTTTGCAATCCGAATTAAACTTTGTAATCCACGTGGCCCTACACCATACCGCACATATTGTTTTACTTTATCACTTGCATGCTCATCACTTGGATGTGTTGCCATAATTAGCTTTACTGCATAATCTACTATTTCATCAGAAACTAAAATTTCTTTTACACTTTGTTGAATCGTCATAATCATTTCTTGATTCATGACTTTTTCTGGTTTTGCGCTTTCTACCCCTGTTGTACGATTAATAATTTCATAAAGATCTTGCTTGCTAGGGTATCCCATATTTATTTTTAATAGAAAGCGGTCCATTTGCGCCTCTGGTAGCGGATACGTACCTTCCATATCAATCGGATTTTGTGTAGCTAATACGAAAAAAGGAGCCGCAACTTTTCTCGTTTCACCCATTATCGTTACCGTCTTTTCCGCCATCGCCTCTAATAACGAGCTCTGCGTTTTCGGAGTAGCCCGGTTAATTTCATCTGCAAGTACCACATTGGCAAAAATAGGACCTTCATGAAACACGAATGACTGTTTACCATCATCTTGTAACTCAATCATTTTTGTTCCTGTAATATCAGACGGCATTAAGTCTGGCGTAAATTGAATCCGTGAAAAACTTAACTCCATTACATCCGAAATTGTCCGAATAAGCATCGTTTTACCGACTCCAGGCATACCCTCTAACAGCGCATGCCCTTCTGCTACCATTGCCCAAATTAATTGTTCAATTACTTCTTCTTGACCAACAATTACTTTACTTATTTCTGCCTTCACCTGTTTAATATGTGATTGCAAAAGCGCTAGTTCTTTTTCTCTTTCTTCCAAGCTAATCACTCAATTTTCCCCTTTCGGATCAATCTCACTGTAATAGTTTTTTACGATTTCTTCGAGTTTTGATGGCAACTTCATTCGCTCAAGTGATTCGCGATATGTTTTCTCGTACGTCGCATAATACTCTTCATACGACTGCACTTGTCCCCTAATGACTGGTGAATTCGGATCAACCTCATATTCCGAATTTCCTTCTCCTGTTGGGCCACCATCAATTTCTGTATTCCCTTCTCCATCCACATTGGAAGGAAACGTTAATTCCCGTGATCCAGTTCCAATTCCTGCACCTGAACCACCTTGGCCTTGGCCTTGACCCTGACCTTGTCCTTGACCTTGGCCTTGACCTTGGCCTTGACCTTGGCCTTGACCTTGACCTTGACTTTGACCTTGGCTATTTTGTTGGTTCGGATTACTGTTGGGTTGATTCATATTCGAAAGTGCTAAGGTTGATGGATTTAAGCCAGCACTTGACATCTTTCCATATTGATTAGTCGCTAACGATTGTAAACCAGCTAATAAACTTTCTAATTCTTCTAAAGAGGCTAGTTCGTCAAGTAATGCCTCTAATTCTTCTAATAGTGCAGCTAATTCCTCTTCACTTAATTGATCCATCTCTAATTTGTCTTGATCAAGCAAACTTTCTGCAAGCTGTTTTAACTGTTCCAATTGCTCGTCGTTTAAAGTTGCGAGGTTACTCATTAGTTCATTCATTTTTTTATCCAACTCATCATAATTTCCTTTTAGAGCAAGTTCCGCTAACTCATTTTTCGGATTTTTATCGGATAAATCTTTCAATGCTTCCTTCTTTTCTTCAAGCTCCTTTAAACGTTCATTTAAATCATTTTCTTTTTTCATCAATTCTTTTAGGAGCTCGTCGGATTTTTCTATTTCTTTTAACGGGTCTAGTTTCGCAACTTCTGCATCAACCTGTTCTTTTTCAAGCTTTTCTTCTACTAATTCTTTTAACTCATCCTTCGTTTCCTTCACAATTTTCTTATCTTCTTCTAACATTTTTGCTTCTGACATCGTTTCGTTAGGTAAAACAAATAATACACTCGATATTAAAATAGCAAAACAAGCGATGAACAGCCGTTTCCAATAAAGAGATGGCAGCTTCTCATTCAAAATTACGTCTTCTTTTTCACTAAGTCTGCTTACTGTTTCTTTCCGCTGAAGCTGTGCCATTAACGAATTTTGTTTACTAAATGAAAGTGCTGTAGAAAGACGGTTATCCCCCATGAATTGATCGGCGTACGATGCAGCATCATAAATAGATGGCTTTTTCCATAAATAGTAACCAATAAAAACTAGAAGTACTAGTAAACCTATAAATAACGCTTTTTGCAAAACATAGAGGGTAACAACGATACGCGCAAATAAGAAAACAGTTAAGATGGACAAACTCGCATATATCATTCCGGTTTGCACATTTCGATTAAAAAATTGCACACGTAACTTCCGCCGAACCTTTCGTAAAAGACTCGTTAGCTTCTCATTATCGTTCATGATTACCCTTTCCTTTTCGTTGGTCTCATGTTTGGTCTGAGCTTTTTAATGCTAATAAAGATTAATAGAGCCGAAAGTAAAAGATAGGAAATGAGCATTCCTATTCCTAAAGACATTGTTATACCAGTAATTGTTTCGAACTCAATTTTGAAATGTTGCTCAAAATTTAACATTAAGTAAATAAACGGGTTAAACATCGCAATAAAATACGGTGCTGGATTTGTACTTGGCGTAGTCATACCTTGTTGTGTGTACGCTATTGTAAAAAACGTGAGTACTGCTGTACCTGCTGCTAAAAAGAAAGCTACACCGTACGTACATATCATAGCGACAATTGTCTTTTTAATAATAGTTGAAAAGAATACCCCAATACTTCCCAATGTGAGCATCGTTAAAAGGTACGTACCGAACGTTATAAATAATAACGACGGTGATATTCCACCAAATAAGAAAACGATACTATAAAGTGGAAGTGATGAAAGAACAATTAGTAATAAAAACGACAACGAAGATCCTAGCTTACTTAAAATAATACTTGTCGACGTTTGCTGCGTCGTTAATAAAATATTTAATGTTTGTTTTTCTCGTTCACTACTAATAACACCAGCAGTTAAACCTGGCGTCATAAAGAAAATTAACGCAAGTTGTACGAAAGCCATAACCATAAACATGGATTTACTCTGTTCCGGTCTAAACATTCCCATCGAGCTATACCTCGTTGTCATGTAAATGAAGAAAAGGGCGATGGCTCCTAACACAACTAAATATAATAGGATGGCTAGGAAGCTTTTAATCGTTCGAAAGCGTAATTTAAATTCTTTATTTAACATCGGATTAATCATTTGGGCTTTCATTATTCCACCCCTTTCGTAATTTCTAAAAAGATATCTTCTAAATTGGATTCTTCCTGACTGAAGCTCAAAATCATAATTTCATTATTTAATGCCGTTTTTAAAAGATTGATTTGATCTTCGTCTGTCCCTTCAAATGCAAAAGAAATAACATTTTCCTTTTGTTCACTCCGTTGAATGTTCGATACAGCCGGAATATCTTCAAAAAATTGAATAGCTCGTTGAACATCACTTAGTAACAATACTTTTAACACTTTATTTGATTGTAACTGTTGCTGAATTTCTTCTACCTTTCCTGTCGCAACTAGCTTTCCACCATTAATAACACCTAGTACATCACACATTTCTGCTAACTCTGGAAGAATGTGTGATGAAATCATGATTGTTTTCCCCATATGTTTTAATTCTCGTAATATTTCTCTCATTTCAATACGCGCTCTCGGATCAAGTCCAGATGCTGGCTCATCTAAAATTAATACTTCTGGGTCATGGATTAGTGATCTTGCTAAGCAAAGTCGTTGCTTCATTCCGCGAGAAAGTAAGTCAACGTATGCATCTTTTTTATGACTTAAACTAACTAAGTCTAACAATTGCGGAATTAGTTTTTGACGTTCTTCGTAAGGAATTTGATAACTAGCACCATAAAAATCTAAATACTCCTCCACTTTAAATTGATCATACACTCCGAAGAAATCAGGCATATATCCAATATGTTTTCTAACTTTATGCGGTTCTTTCGTGACATCAAAACCGTTGACGAACGCAGTACCTGATGTTGGTGCAAGAAGTGTCGCGAGAATGGAAAACGTCGTCGATTTCCCAGCTCCGTTATGACCAACAAACCCGAAAACTGTCCCTTTTTCAATAGTAAGATTGAGGGAATCGAGTGCTGTAAAACTACCATATTTTTTTGTGAGATTTTTAATTTCGATCATTGTTCAGTTCCCCCTCGATCTCGATTGCTGGCACAGTAATTTCTGAATCAGTAGATGGATCAATTTTCACCATTATCTGTATCGAGTTATTTTCATTGATATACTCTTCTACATTCGAGTCAATTTTGACGGTATGTTCATTCGGTAAACCTTCTAACTCATTTGTTTTACTATTAAATAAAAAGTATTCAATCATTTCATTTCTCGTTCTAAGTTTCAGCTTTATTTCATTTATCGCATCTTTCTCTTTATTAATAATATCTGGCAACTGATACTGGATTGTATAGCTACCTGGACCTAAATGGATAAATTGCTCCCCGTAATCCAATCCGTTATGGTAAATCGTGCCTCTTTCACCTTCCATTACAGAAATCGTTGGAGAGAAATGTTCTTCTTTCATATTAAAGATTCCCACTTCATCTATTTTCATTTTTACAGGAATAGCGACTAAATGCATAGAAGTACTATTTTCACTCTTCCCATTAACTTTCGGTTCCAAGATAGATTGATGAACAAATCCAATCAATATTGGTTGATCAACCGAGAATACTTGATTATTATTTAGGAGCATGGAAAGCATTTGATATTTTCTCCATTCTTCTAACTCGTCTTTTTCAATATTAGTACCATAATAGGAGTTCGTCATTTTTTTGTGTATTTCAGGAAAAACACGACCACTAACAAATTGAGTAGGTGCCGTTAAGGCGTTTGCCACGTTTTTTTGCGTTAATTCCGCGTTCACTTGAAATTTTTCACCTATTCCTATGTCCCCTAATTTAGTTGCACTGCTCCCAGCTAATAAGTGTGCGTCTTTTAGCTCGTAAGGAAGTAAGTTTTCAACGGTACCGACTATTTTCTCCCCTTCAATACCGAGATCAACATTCATATCACCTAATTGAACAGATTGAACTTTTCCTAGTGCAGTACGAATAGACCAATAGTCAACATTGTTATACGTAATTTCTGTCCCTTGTACGCCAGTCTGAATGTAAGCATGACGTCTTGCTGTTTCAAAGTTATTATCATAACCATACACAATTGGGAACAAATCTACTCCTTCATGCTCAGTAGAAATTTTGTACGCTCCACCACTATTCGTTAGTATTGATACAATACCAACACCTGAAGCTGGCTGAGACGAGTCTTCATTCATTAACAATATAGTAGATTCGTTAATTTGCGTTCCGGCGATTCGATCTTTCGCACCAATTACAAAGATCATCACACTAGTCATAATCGCAATCGTCGGAATAATCCACCACGCATGTTCACGTTTATCCTTTTTGTGAAGAATAAAATATAAGATCGGTATTAAAACAATTAAATAAAGAATAAATGCCCCAATTAATAATGGAACGGAAATAATGGAGCCTGGAAACGATTCTCCAACACTTGTCAGTTCGTAAAGGTTTTCATAGAAACTAGGATGGTGGTAGCTGTTCACATTTTTACTAGAAGCTTTTTGTAAAATGGCCCTCCACCACAGATTTAAATGCTCCCAATCCTTCCAAGCATCTGATCCTAAATTACTATTTACTTGCGTAACCTTACCAAGGCCAATTGATTTATGATAAACGAGTGGAACATCGCCATCCTTTGCGATTACTTGAGAGGTTTCATCACTTACCTGACCAGTAAATGTAGAAATTCCGCTTGGTAAACTTCCATCTTCAACGAGAGTATCCAATGCAACTTCATTCGATGGTTGGAAAAGTAAAAAATCTTGTAATTCTCCTAAGTCGTTGGAAATTCCAATTTTCGTATCATAAATAACGGATCCACCACTAGCTACCCATTGTTTGATGGCAGTTTGTTGCTCAGAAGTAAGCGTGGACACAGCAAAATCATGTACAAGTAGCACATCGAACATTTCTAAACCGAACGATTGAGTAGGAATGTTATCGGCTGAAACATTTAATAACTCAATAGGTTCCGATTGATGACGAATTAGTTTGAAATAATTTACTGCATCGAAGTTATTACTTAGCACTCCAACAACTAACCGATTGTCGCCTAAATAACGAGGTTTTGCGGACGCATTACCTTTTAGCTTAATTTCTTTCCCTTTTTCTACTCCTCCTTCATAAAAACTAATAAAATTTGGAGGTGTGTTGCCATAATAGGAGAAATATTCGTTCATCCCTTTTACAGACAGCTCTACTGTTTTCGTTTCTCCAGCTCCTATTTCTACTGGCACAACGTAGCTACCTGATGCATTGTAACTCGGACTCGAGAAAACGACTAAATCTCCTTTTATATACTCACCGTTATTTTTTAGCTGGACCCTAACTGGGAATCCTTTAAACTGTTGAACTTTATTATCAACCCCATATTCCACCTTCACTTCTACGTTAGTTTCTGCATTGGTGGTCGTAGGATTTAAAAAACTAAACAGTAGTGCAATAAGCATAAAATACATAAATTTCCTCAAGTGACTTCCCCCTATATCATTATGTAACCTAAATCTTATTTCTCTTTTTTGGTAAAATAATAACTTCTATCTTCTTAGACGGTAAATGGAATGAAAAAGTTTTCCTTTTCTACATATATTTCTTTAAAAGATTACATTGCACTCTGTATCGATTCCCAATCAACAAGTTTTCTTAATAGCTCATCAACGCTCCAAAGAATAATAGAAGCTAAAGTTGAGCCGATAAACAAAATCCCCCCAAAAAAGCCCCATTCCCCAAATGGTTCCTTAAAAATAAAACCGACGATAAACACACAAACTAGACCGAAAAAAAGATGAATCCCAAACGATACTGCAAGCCTTTTCCTCTTCTGTATATTTCTCGTTAACCTTTCAGCTAAAAACGTAACAGGCATACCGTACAGTAAAATAAACGGTGTCCCATACATGAGAAATACCCCATACATTCCCCAAAAGATAGATGAGTCACCACCCCAAACTACTAAAAATAACGGGACTAGTAAGCTTGTTAAAATAAACGCAATTATCTTCCTTAATATCACCAAAATCCCTCATCCCCAAAAAAGTAAAGAGACGACAAAATCTCTCTTACTATAAATTCCATACGGCTTAAAAAAATCCTTTTTATGTAAGAAATATGTTGAACCTTGTCGATTTGGTTCCATCATAAAAGACCGACTGCTTCTGTTGTAGTCGGTCTTTTTTTCTGTAGCACAACCATTACTTAAGGGACTTTTTTAACTCGTTTAAAACATAATTTTCTCGTTTCACCCAGCTGTTCTGCTCTACTTCATTTATTATTTTGTTATTTTGTACAATCGCTTCGTTTATGGAGACCCATTTAGGTGTAAATTGCAGGGCTGCTTCATAATCATCTAGCTTTAGAGCATATTGTTCCTTATCTGTTAAATCTCGATAATGGAGTTCAGTAATTTTTGGATCATTTTCGATTCTTGTTAAGTATTTTTGAAAAGCTGTTAAGTAATTTTCGATCCTTGTTAAGTATTTTTGAAAAGTTGTTAAGTATTTTTCGACTCCTGTTAAGTATTTCTGAAAAGCTGTTAAGTAATTTTCGATTCCTGTTAAGTATTTCTGAAAAGCTGTTAAGTAATTTTCGATTCCTGTTAAGTATTTCTAAAAAGTTATGATGTTCATATTCATCCCGGCGTTTTTCTACTCCATTTCCTAACTTTTTTCCTACTAACTCTCCAACACTTCTATTCTTTCTGCTTGTACATTAATTAGTTCCTTCTCCAAGTCACTCTTTTGCTCTAAGAGGATTTTCAAAACTCTAGATACGTCTATTTTCGTTTTTTCTGTTTGGTCGTAACAGTCATTAATTTTTCCGTGTACAATCCAATCAACAATGATGCCGTCAAAGAAGTAGTCTGCAAATGTTAATAATCCACCTGTCTCGAAATTCGCATCAAAATGACTTTCAATATCTAACAACTCCTCTTGAAACTGGCGTAAACGGCTTTGAGCTTGATGTATGTAACGTTTTGCCTCATCAAACCGACTATGTTTCATTGCGGTAGAAATGATCCCTCCACCGAACATATCAAATGTGGACCAATTTTTTGCCGAATTTAATTCATTCAACGCTCTATTTAATGCCAAAACAGTGCTATTACCCGCATCTATTGCCTCTTCATATTCTTTTAAACTAGCAGTTATCGTTGCTTCTCGATCAGCAAGTGTATATAGTCTTTCGCTCCATATGGAATGTTTGTCATGAATTAAGCGCTCTTTTTCTTGAATAATTTTTTCATACTCTATATCGGCATACGCAACATCGAGGTGCTTATCCTTATATTCTTCTAACTCTCGCTCCATATCGGAAATTGTTTCTAACGCTTCAGTGTACTTTAACTTCGCAGCTAATACTTCTTGCTGCTCTTTATCTAACTTTTCAAGCTTTCTACCGATTATTGTGTAAAAAATATTTGATAAGGAGAAGCTTTCTAATCGAGTAACATCTTCCTTTTCTTTCAACAATTGCTTTTCTAATTTATTTTTCTTAGATTCTTCTGCCTGTAAGGATGCATGTAACCGTTCGATATGCTCCTCATATTTTACTTTTTTACGCATTTTTTCTTTTGATACTATTAACTTTTCATTTAAGTCTGTGAACAAATTGTTTCCCCCTTAATACTTCTATACTAATAGTACGAAATATTAAGTATAGAAGTTTCATTACGTTAAAACGAAAAAAAGAGTAACGAAGCATCGTTACTCTAGTATATCTTAGTTATTCTCCCGGCCACATTTGGTTGTTGTACGCCATGTCCCAGAACATATATTCAAATCGTGTTGTGTTTAAAAAGATTTTCTCTAATTCTAGTAGCTCAGTGTCCGATTTTCCTTCTGCTAATTCATCCATTAAATCAATACACCACGTTGCAAGCTGACCAAATTCCTCTGAGCTGTACATACGAACCCATTCACCATACAACTCATGATCCGTTGCACCAGGAATTTGACTTAACTCTTTCCCAATTTCCCAATAGCTCCACGCACAAGGCAAAAGGGCTGCTACGAGTTCCGCCAACGTCCCGTTTTGTCCTTTATGTAACATATAATGTGTATAAGCTAAAGTGATAGGAGACGGCTCCGCATTTTCTAACTCTTCAGGAGATATACCAAACTGAGCTGCATAACTACGGTGAAGATCCATTTCTTCATGTAGCGTTCCGTGCAATAGCGCTGCAAATTTCTCCATCGTTTTCACATCTGTTGCTTTTAATGCCCCAATACTGAACAATTTAGCATAGTCAATTAAATACACATAATCTTGGACCATATAAAATCTGAATTTCTCTTTATCTAGTGTCCCGTTCCCCATTTCCACCACAAATGGATGGGAATGATTTTGTCTCCAAATTGGCTCTAACTTCTCTTTTAATCTCTCAGTAAATTTCATTTGTATCCTCTCCTTTTTAAAAATAAAAAACCACTCTCTAAAAGAAAGTGGTTATAGTTGAAAGAGACATACCTGTCCTATATACTCCACTTCCCTTCGCTAGCATTACCTAGAGCAGGTTAAAGGGTTAAGACAGATTGTCTCTCTCAGCTAAAAAAGCACCCCTAGTGTTTTTACACTATTTAACTACATCTTGATGTTAACAAACATTCTGAACATTTACAAGCCGTACCACTTTCATAAACTAGTTTCTATGTGTGGCCTTTAAGAAAGTTAACAACATTAGTGAATTTTAAATACTCATAAATTATGATACTATAAAAATATGTTAACTTTGATTAAATTTCAGTTTACTTATAGAAGTGATCGGAGGTAATTATGTACAGATTGCGCGGACATCATTTATTTTGCCTACTTGGCTATCGAGGGATGGGGTATTCAAAAGAGTATGTGGAGAATATGACGAAATTGCATCAAACGCTTCGAAACGATCCTGAAACATGGATTCAAATCGTAAAAGGACCAGATCAATTGTGTGAAAAATATCCTAACACCGGTGAATATCATTGTAAAGACAAAACCATATATGAGCGGGATGCCGCTATTTTAGAAAAGATGGATTTAAAAATTGGGCAAATGCTAAAATGGAAAGACATTGAATTTCGAATTCGTCAGCATGTAGTGCCAACTGATATACAAACCGTTTGTGAGTCTTGTTCATGGAGAACATATGGTGTGTGTGAGGAAGGTGTACAGGAAATGTTGGATGGGAAAGGATTGAGAAAAGTAGAGTAATTGGAAAACAGTTCTTACTCTCTTAGCAAGAACTGTTCCCCCCCTTCCTATACTACTCATTGATTAATTGTGGATATACTTTTACAAAATACTCTTCTAATAGCTGTTCTAGTTTACCATCTTGAGAGTAATATTCTCGATCAGCTATTTCAATGACCTGATAAAAACTGTCCTCGACCATTTCCCCTGCTTCTAGAGCTTTAAAAAACTGCCACATCTCGTAGCCATACTTTTTCATAATAACTGCACATTCATTGGCACCTATTTTTACTAAAACGTAAATTAAATCGTTTAAATAATCGGATACACCTACTTCTTCAATATCCCCCTGCATCCAATTGAAGAAACTTTCATGCCCTCCGCTTTCTAGCTCTGAATAGTACTGAAAGACGATAAATAATTCGTTGAGCATTTTACTTTCTGTTGGATAATCATTACTACTTATTATTTGTATTACTGCATTCCATATGTCGTCTTTACTCATCTTTTCTAGTTTTGTCATTGTCCTATCTTCTTTCTTTAGTTAGTTTACTTTTTTATTTTTCGACAAAATGTTTGAAAAACCTCTATATCACTTGTGATTTTTTGATAAATATTTAAAGCTTGTTTGCAATTAAAATAAACGAGCTTGTCCAAGTTCCATATTCACGCTGACTTTACATAGTTTTATGCTTAAAAAATCGGAGGGTATGCACCACTTTGACCAAGCATATGCATCACTTCCCGTTTCCTATGCACCAACACTACCTTTATGCTGACTTTTCGGTAGCTTATGCACCACAACCGGTGAGGGTATGCACTACTTTGACCTAACCTATGCACCACTTCCCGTTTCCTACGCACCAGCACTACCTTTATGCTGACTTTTCGGTAGCTTATGCACCACAACCGGTGAGGATATGCACTACTTTGACCTAACCTATGCATCACTTCCCGTTTCCTATGCACCAGCACTACCTTTATGCTGACTTTTCGGTAGCTTATGCACCACAACCGGTGAGGGTATGCACCACTTCTCGTTTCCTATGTACAATTACTCTTATGCCATAAAAGAAGGTCCCCGAAGTCAGTTTTAACTGATTTGGGGACCGCCACTATTCATTAATTTGTTGTTGAACTTGTTGAATTTTCTGTTGAGCTTTTTCAAGTTCTTTTTGAGCAAAGTGACACGCCTCTGCTTCTGGACTATTAGAGCTAACTTGCTTTAAATGATGATGCGCTTGATGGATTATGTCTTGTGCTTCTTGTAGAGTGCTTTTAAAATTCATACGGTTCATCCCTTCAGGTCATTATTCCCATTTAACTTGTGCAAATCTATGCCGGAATACACTTATGATACGAATATATTTTTTAATTAAAAGACTCTGCCATTTTAACGAGCTGCTTTTTACTAAGTTCTGATGGAGTAACTTTTGAGAAATATGTGATTTCGTAATAGAGATCTCCATCCTGCCATGAAAGGATTCTTTTCATTGTGTCTTTCGGAATAAACACTGCTTCTATGTTATTGTGTATGACAACTTTCCTTTGCTTTATTTCATTAGAATATGTAATGGGGATGTTTGTAATTCGATACTCAATTACATTCTTATCTTTTATTTAAAAGTCTCACTCTTAGTTGATGATCGGTTGCCCCAGATTCTAGCATGCTCATTTCTTCAAATGGAACTTTAGTAGGAATTTTTACATCTAAGGGAAAGTTAGAACGTTCGATTTTTTTCATAACTTCTGATGTATTATAATCATACATCTTGCTTCTCATGACCGACCAATTAACTGCTAGAGAAAGAAATGCAAACATAAAAAGAAATATTACAATGAATTCTTTCCTATTCATTCTATCACCAACCTATTAGACTAATAATAAGTTTGACGCTGAAAAAATTAAAAATGTTTCATTAATAAAAAAAGCAGAGGACATTTACTGTCTCTGCCAATCTCATCCTTACATATACTTCCCAACGAACTTCCATATTGTGTTCCAGTACGTTTCTGGATCTACTTTTTCCGCCTCTCCGTGACCAGCCCCAGGAATGACAAGCTTTTCTTTATCCACGGTTGTTGCTTCATATACTTCTTCTAACATTTCATACGGAACAAATGTATCGGCATCACCATGTATGAAAAGCATCGGTGTTACATTTTTAGCAACTTGGTCAACTGCTGACGCTTCGTATAAATCGTAGCCGGCACGTAATTTAGTTACTGTGTTAGCCGCATTCATTACTGGAAAGGGTGGTAAACCGAACAAATCATCTAACTGATACGTAAACACATCACTAACTGATGTGTAACCACAATCTTCAATAATAACTCTTACATTAGAAGGTAGTTCCTCACCTGATGCCATCATTACTGTTGCGCCACCCATAGAAATACCGAACAAGACAATCTCAGCTTCTGGATCCAATGCAATTATTTCATCAATCCATTGCAACATGTCTAGTCGATCATGCCAACCCATTCCGATGTAGTTACCTTCACTATTACCGTGTCCACGAAGATCAGGTGCTAGTACGTTAAACCCTTCTTCATAAAAATTGCGAACCCACCTTGTCATACCTGCCGCGCTGCTCGTATATCCGTGAGCCACAATTGCCCACTTAGAGTTTGAATCACCGTTTTTATACATATCAGCATGTAGTTTTAATTGAAGCTTATCATTTGAAACGATGGACATGGCAGTCGGCGGGTACTCGAGTTTAAACTGATTATCAGCGACCCGTGCCTCTTCCGCTACGTCCGCCATCGCCATTAGAGCTTCGCTATCTTCCAAATGTGGATTCTCATCTAAATATTCTTTTTCATCATTTGCATTCAGTGCAAAATTATAAAAATAATTACCAATTAAGCCGTAAGCAACCATTAATAAAATGACGCAAACAGATAAAATAATGACAAGTTTCTTTTTCATTTTTCTCTCCCCAATTACTCTCTTAATCTACGAAACGTAAAACTATTTATTTTTATTGTGATTTTATCTTATCATAGCGTAACTAATTTATAATCTATAAATAATAGAATAATCCGAATTAAACTCAAAAACGTTGGTTCATGACAGACCAACGCTAATGTCTAATTCTCCTCGCAAATTTAAACACTAGATAAAGTACATATAAGGAGAGAAAATAAATAACCGCTGAGTAAACAACACTCCAATTTCTATAATGTAATACGTTAATGTAAACTGAAAATAATTCAAGTAAAACAAATATAATAGTCCAAACTGAAATATATAAAAACTTTCGAAATTGATTACTAAATAGAGGAAAATAGTTAAAAGCTATATATAATACAATCGCCTCTCCTGCAACGATGAACAAATATTTCCATTCCACTAGCATTTCATCAAAATACCAGTATAAATTGTATTTGTTATCAAGGTACATATCTGTTAACAAATTCAATATGATGGCAAATTGTAATGTAATAATAAGTTCTTGTATAGGTTTTTTTCTAGGTATGAATATAGCTATAACTAGAAATACAATGACCATTATAAGATAGAGAACGAACAACAAGAACACCTCATTTTTGTAAAACAATATGTATTATTATTACTACCTTTACTCATTTGATTCGTTTAGTTTTATATATCATCCACTTTGTCTAATAATCCCATAAAAAATGCCCGAAAAGAAAAATCCCAAGCATATCATATATGCTGACTTTTCCAATCGAGCCTTTGTTCACTTTTTTAAAAAGTTTGAGTGGTTCTACGCACGCTCAAATAACCGTTAGGACTTCCAGTTTTCCACCTTTTCATCCATCTCCTTCATTAATTTATTTATATGAACAGATGAATAATTAAATATTTTACTATGGATACGATTAGGGAACAATTTTTTAATATCTTTCTCATAATAGGAGCCGTCACCAGGCATTGTGTAACTTAAGATTTCTAAGCCTCTTTCACTATCATTAACATGTAGAACGAGCGGAACCGACATAGATGTACCGGACTCTATTACTTTATCCTCTATGTAGTATTCAGAAATTAACGCCCAAACGTATATTTCTCCTAGTTTTTCATTCGAAGCTAGCACTTCGTAGGCAGTAAAAATTTCTCCTCCAAAGTTCGGTTCTATTACTTCCTGCTTTAAGTATTTTTCTATTGTTCCTTCTTCTTCTTTCGTAAGGCTAATCTCTCCAGCTTTTACGATTGTTTGGAAACCTACTAGTACGAGCACCACAACTATTAATAACAAAAACCATTTTCTCCCCATACATCATCCTCCAATAAATAAATTTAAAATATCAGACGATACAAAGAACAAAATGGTTTCAAAATTAATTTATTATAAACAAAACTAATGCAATCGTTAAACCGATATTAATACTTACATCTTTTACAACGTTTCGTTTTTCTCTTCTCTTTTCCAATATAGCTAGTATTTTTCCTCCAATTATTAATACAATCGGCACAGAAATGAACGTTTTGCTAACAAATGCATTTACGGAGTAGTCTCCCATTAATGGGATGAATATTAAAAGAACAGTAATTAATAAAGCTAATATGTAAAAACCATATCTTACATTGTAAAATTTCATACATTATTTCTCCTTAAGCCTATTTTCATTTTTTTAATTATAATAGCTTTTTTCCTAAGTAAAGGTCCCACCAAACAATGACTCTATATAAAGTTTTGTTTACTATCTTCAAAACTAAATAAAATCTCTTGGCAAATCTCCATAAATTTTTTACTATTTTCAAAATGAAGATCATGTCCTTCTTTTTCAAAATAGATTAATTTTTTCGCTGGGCTTTTAATTAGCTCATAGTACTCCTCTACTATTGTAGTTGGCGTTATATAATCGTACTTCCCTGCTAGAAAATACACCGGAATAGCGACTGATGTTACCTGCTCTTTAAAATTTATCGTCAACATCTCGTCCCTTAGACTTTTTACTAAATAGTTTGTACCTCTGAACCACTTAAACGTATCTGTTAATCTATAATGCTTAGACTCTATCATTTCTTTTAAATAATCATTCCATAGGCTCGTTTTTTGTTGATACTTATAGCCGCCATACTTATCTAGAATATTTCTAAATAGAGCAGTTTTGTATAGAGTTGGATACGGAGGTGGTCCTATTTTTTCTAATTTTTTTCGATTAGAAATGTCATTATTCAACTTAGATTGTTTTAAGGCGTAATCATAACCTATTATTTCGCCTTCTAATAAGTTAATAACTTGACCAATTCCTATATAACATTGAAATAAATGCGGATATTTTTGTACCGCTAACAAGCCAATGATGCTCCCCCACGAATGACCGACTAAAAGGATCTTATTCTTGTTAAAGCGTTTCATTAGCATTTCAGCTAAAACTTTTGTATCCTCCAAATATTGATTAATCGTTAATGGTTCTTTAGTAATTTTACTATTGTAACTCTTCCCTGAACCTCTTTGGTCCCAATCAACAACAATGAAACTTTCCTCTAAATCTTTAAAATAATTATCTACACAATAAATTTGAGCGGCTCCTGGACCACCATGTAGAAAAAGAAGAATTGGGTTATTTTCATTTTTACTTCTTATATAAATCCATTGCTTATCTCCGTTAATACTTACAGTTTCTAAAGAGTTGATTCAAAACACCTCCTGCATCAATATAAGTCACTATCTCTAAATACCGAATAATTAGTCAAAATAGACAGGCTCTTGAGGATTATGTAGATGTTTAAAAGCTAGTTGAATTTGGGATTTTGTATTTCTTGCTACAGATAATTTGGGTAGTTCGTTTTCATCGAAAAAGCCAACTTCACTAGTTTCCAGCCCTGATTGTGCATGGCCCCCGATAATTTCACATTGAATAAACATTTTATAAACATGATATGGTGACGGAGGATGCGGATGGCACTTTTTATCCATTACCGCTATCAATTTTTTAGCTTTTACTTCATATCCAGATTCTTCTTTTACTTCTTTTACAGCCACTTCACTCGGTGTTAGGCCGATATCCCCCCAACCGCCTGGTAAAGACCATTCCCCATCATTTTCCCTAACTAATAAAATTTTATTTTCCTTAAAAACTACTGATCTTATATCTACTTTTGGAGTAGCATAACCAGTTTCGTTTGCAAATAATTTTTTTATTATTGAATTGTCTATATCTGTATGTTGAGACATTATTTCTACACTAATATCTCTTATCTGCTCAAACCGCTCCATATCATAAACATCTTTTGAATACGTTAATCCCGCCTGGGCAATCGATTGAAGCTGTTTTGCCCATTCTAACCATTTAGGTTCCATTTTGTTTCACCGCCAAAATATGGATTTTCTTAATATTAATTTAATTATAACCAATATCATTAATTAAACCACCCCGGACTATCACTATCTTTAAGATACATGTAACAAACCATTAATTCATAGTAGACAAATCGGAATAATATGTATATCATAATATTATATTTACTTATCAAGAGAGGTAGAGGGACTGGCCCGATGATACCTCAGCAACAGGTTCCTTTTGAACACTGTGCTAAATCCTACAAGTTTTTCACTTGGAAGATAAGTTGGTTTTCATTACATTTCTTAAAATCTTCTTATCTTTTATTAGTCTTCAAAACATGGATATTTTAAGGAGAGGATTTTATGAGTTTACTTAACGAAGTTGTAGAAGTAAGAAAAATGGAGATCATTTCAAAATTACTAGAACATCATCAATTTTATAAAAAAGAAGATGCATTACTTGATTTGACGCTTTCAGAGTTGGAATATGAATATTACAAAGTCCAGTCCAACGTACATCCACATACTGGGTTTAGCTCCATCCGGTTAAAGAAGTTTTCATAAAACTCTATTACGATTAAAAAAGGACTCTGTATTTGAGTCCTTTTACAATTGTGCTTGTTGACAAATTATTCTTGTTCATATGAAATTATAATTTATGCAGTAGTTTCCCTTTTGCTACCTAAAAACTTCATGCAAATCGTTGTGGCAATACATACAATACCAGTTAACATACTAAAGTAAAAAAAGACGTTCCCACCTATTGTTGATGAATTAGAAACTAAATAACTTAGAAAAAATAAGGATGCAGCTACAAAACTTAAAAAATATATAAAGTGTTTAGTATTAAGGACTTGGAAACTAACAAGAATTAATAGATACAAAAAACTGATTAACATTACTAATGGAAATGTCGGATGGAATTTCGCCGCATAAACAAAATAATCTAGCTGTGATATTTGGTTTCCATTCTGAATTTCTCCATTAAGCTGAGTAAACGGAGTGGAATATTCCCATTCCCACGGATGATCGATTATCGCGCTACCTTCGTACCAAGAAACAAAAGTAGAAAACAATAGGATCATCATTGCTACTCCGAGTTGAAAGAAAAACTTAAACAAGACAGTTCACTACCTTTCTCATAAACATCCAATTTAACCAGGAAAATATTCCATCGGCTCTGTACAATGTTTGTAACCATTTTTCTTATAATAATTAATAGCTTCGTCACTTGGCCATACGATGACGAATTCGTAATTATTTTCTTCTATCCATTTATTTATGTAACTTAGAAGTTCACTACCAACACCCTTCCCTCTATATGCTGGAACAGTGTATACGTTTGTCATGTAGGCGAACGGATAAGTTACCCTACCAGGTCGCGGAACCTTTTGGATTAATTCGATGTAAATATGAGATACAACTTTTTCATCTTCTTCGACTACCCAAATGAACCATTGATTGCCGTTTATAGCACCTTCTAAAAAAGAGTGGCATTCTTTTTCAAAGTCTTCAAATGATGCGTTTCGTTTACTTTCATCATGCTCAATCGTAAAATCCCATCTCATTTGTATTAATTGCTTAATATCTTTTGTTTGTGCAAGTCTAATTTTCATCTTTCCATTCTCCCCCTTGCTTAACAGCAAACCCTTTTCGAGTAGGGTCTGCTAGCCATAAATATTAACTAGTTCCTTTGTGCATTTCCCATTTTGCACATGGACCAATCAAAGCTTGTTGTTTGAATCTTTTCACATAAATCCCAAAGGCTATCAACTATTCTTACTTCTACTTTTCGATGGATTAATTCCATCAATAAATCATTCACTACAAATCTATTGATAGGAACTTGAGTTTTTTCACTTACATAATAGCCCGCACACCTGTCGAGTAGATAAAAATCAGTACTGTTAAATTCATATAAGTATAATGTAGTATCTCTCATAGTAGAAAACCACTTATGCTCAATGGCAACAACGTGGTTTGTAGTTTTAGAAGACATATAGCGGTTTTTATCGTCCTCTGTGGTACGCTCGTTACAATGATATGTAACTCTCGGACAATTTCTAGGTGTTAAGAAGTTAGGTAAACATTTTTCATTAATTGCCCAAACTAACCCTTTACTTTGATCCATATCTTGTCTAGTAGGTATTCGAGGTACGAACTTTGAAATGTCAGGTTGTTCGCTTACGTGAAAAAGTCGCATAATTCCTCCTTTGGCTCTCAATTAATAGTATCAAATTGAAATTTCGCCCAGTATCCAGCCTTTTAGAAACTCTTCTAACGACGGGGAGATTATTTTCACACGACCATCCTCGTGATTCCAGCAATATATGCATTCATTTTGCTGCATTCCGTCTACAAAAGAATAGCCAAATAAATCTCCGTTCCCTGCATCTGAAATAAATAAAAAGTTATCCATATTATTATGTAAGTTTCTAGCAAACAGGTTTTCACGTATCATTTGTTCGGTTGACCAAATGTATGAAATCCCATAATGACCAAATACACCATTTGTCTCTTTGTATAGTTCCAATATTTTTGCTGGGATTTTTACATGTAAGTTATCTTCAACTGATTGTAGTTCAAATTTTGTTACAGGATTTTGAAACTGACACTCTACTGAAATATTGCTTAAGTAGTCCTTCCACATCTAATAACCACCTACAATATTATTAAGAACGCAATTTAACACTATAATGCCTTATCGATTTCGGTATACCTTTCAACTCAAATACCCCATGATAAATTAAATACCGGATTCTATATTCTAAAAAGTGCGAATTAACAGGTACATTCGAATGCTCGATCAAATTACCGATAACCTGCCCAACTTTTATAAAGTCTCTTTTTTCTTGTTCTTTATGTAACCTTGCCAAAGTCCCGATAATTTGTTTGTCATAGTTGTCACTCGGTAAGCCAACTACTTTACCGTTGTCCCAAGCACGAAGCACTTCTTTCGTTTGAGATAAAGCCTCCCATTCTTTTAAAAGCTTTAATCTGAATTTTTGTGATAATGGTGGATTTTTCTTACTTTGTTCAAAAAGCAGTCTTAATATTTCAGGTTCGATCTGACCTGTATGAAGTAAAGGCTCTTTGGCATTAATATATTTTCTATAAAGTTCTGTAGAATTCATTAGAAAAATGTCATTATCTTTATTTCTTAACGCATATAGGATAAAACGAAGTCCTATTTGTTCATCAGCATTTTCTCCATACCAAAGATTGATCGGCACATCACTAGGTATATCCACTATTTGATGAATAGTAATATTTAGTTTATTACGATAATCGAAATCATCAAGCTCATAATTGATGTTATCAAATAGCCATTCTTCTCGGAGAGTTTGTCCTTTTTCTTCATGGAAATTCCACAACGGTCCAATGGATAAGAAATCTGGAAAACCAATAACAGTTTTAGGATTGTCTAGACCTACTCTTAATGAACCCGCTACATATTCTGGGGAAACGATGTGAACACTTGTCATGTCTGAAAGGTTAATTGAACGACGGTGTATTTGGATACAGTTATTTATTATATCTACCATTCTATTTAAGTCATCTTGTGAAATAAAGCACCCCTCACCTTTGAGTTGTTTCTTATTGTCAGGGTTAAAAAACTCAAATTCTTCTCCATCATTTAATTCATACGTTTCCCACTCGTTATACGTACTCAAATCCAAAAAAGTTACATATTTATCACATATTATTTTATAACAAAGTACTCGATTCGGTTCGATTAAAAAATAGACAAATGGAAATACAACTTTGAAATTTATAATCATCAACTCCTCTTTATTAGTATCAATCATCTAAAGCTATAGTAAATAACTTCCACATAAGAAGACCTAATCCTGCTCGTATTTTCTGCTTTTATTTTTGTATTTTTTATATGCTAATGGTGTCATGTTCATCGTTTTTCGAAACTTTTCAATGAAATAGCTGGTGCTGTTAAATCCTACCTGGTAAGCAACATCTGTTACATTCGATTCAGGCTGTTGAAGTAATAGTAAGCTTTTTTGAATGCGGTAATCGATTACGTAATTTAATGGTGATTTCTTTAAAATTCGTTTGAAATATCGACAGCACTCAGAACGACTTAAATGACCTGCCTTTGCGATATTTTCTAATTGAATTTTTTCCGCATAGTTATGGTGGATCCAATTTAGCATTTGCTTCATCCTTTGGCTTTTTAACAATTCTGTCTGTACAAATTGTAACGGAATACCGTTCATTATTAAATTTTTCCATATTAACGTTAACTGTAGACTAATATCGATTTCATAGTAAGGTTGGGTTTGTTTAAATAACTCATTTATTTTCTTAATAGAGGTTAAAATGTTTTCTCCCCAGGTTTCATTTGGTGATATGTGCAAAAACGGGATGTTCGTCGCCTGTATATACGGATTTACATACGAATTAAACAGCTCTTGAGATAAAACGAAACTAGGAGAAACATTTAAACATATGTAAACACAACCAGAGTCATTTTTATCTATTGCTGCATGTAAACAACCACTATTGATAAATAACCCTTCCCCTTCTCTAACAGTAATTTTCTCTTCGTTAATTTGAAAAAGAGCTTCTCCCTTCACAATGAGAACAAACTGTAATTCATCATGCCAATGAAATGGAATATTTCCATTAATATTTTGCTTAATGGTCGTTTCGTAACACGCGATTGGTAACACAACCGTACGATGCTCTGTTAATTCTTTTAGGCTTTTGTCGACTCGAAAATCTTTTATTTGCACCTTCCCACCTCAATATACTTATATTTTTTTATCCATTATTAGTATTATTTCATGAGTTTTACCTTTATTATAGGGATTATTGTATCACTATTTTTATATTTAAAGGTGGAGTAATAAAATGAGTAGACAAAAGGGGATATTTCTCGTTATAACCGGTGCCTTATTCTGGGGAATTGGTGGAACTGTTTCTAAAAAGCTTTTTCAGGACTTTAATATAAATGTAGAATGGCTTGTAACGACTAGATTACTTATTGCTGGATTATTACTATTAGCCATTCAATTTTTTAGCAAAGATCGTGCTCAAATATTCGATGTTTGGAAAACGAAAAAAATAGCAATTCCGTTAATTATTTTTGGCCTATTCGGAATGCTAGCCGTCCAATATACGTATATGGCTTCCATCGAACATGGCAATGCAGCGGTTGCGACGTTATTACAATATTTAGCACCAGTTATGATTATCGTTTATTTAGTTTTCAGAAAGCAAACGGTGTTAACACGACGAGATGTTTTTACTGTTACACTTGCATTAATAGGCTGCTTTTTCTTATTAACAAACGGATCAGTTTCGCAATTATCTGTACCTGCACCGGCTATTATTTGGGGTGTTTTATCTGGCGTGGCATTAGCATTTTATACTTTATATGCGATACCATTACTAAAACAATTTGATTCCCTTGTAATTGTTGGATGGGCAATGATTATTGGCAGTTTCTTTTTAAGCTGGATTCATCCTCCTTGGCAAATGAACTTTCAAGCATTAACAGGAGAAGCTATTTTTTACTTAGTATTCGTCATCATTTTTGGAACAATGATTGCCTTTTGGTTTTATATTAAGAGCTTACAAAGCCTATCTGCTAAAGAATCAAGCTTACTCGCAAGTATTGAGCCACTAGCAGCTGTTTTTACAACTGTATTTTGGTTAAATGAACCTTTTGGCCATTTTCAATGGATTGGAACTATTTGTATTATTTTTATGATTTTCATCTTAGCGTTGAATAAAGAACCTGCTACGATAAAGAGTAAAGTGTATAAGGAAGAAAAGCCCCTTAAAATCAGCTAATTTGGCTGAAAGGGGCTTTTAAACTTGCTTTAGATAGATAATGTAAGAGAATATTGTTTAATTAGATTTTTTATAAGTGGGTTAAGTTCATCTGGTAGTTCTTTTAAATGAAAGTATTTCACTTCTGTAGTTTCTTGACCATCTGCTTTTAACGTTCCACCGATAATTTCCTTTGTTACGTACGCTACTGTTACAGGGTAGAATTCATCGCCGTTACGTAATTTAACGAAGTGCTGTTTTCCTGAAAAAACACCGACTAACTCGAGTTTACCAACTTCAATCCCTGTTTCTTCTAACACTTCTCTTCTACCAGCTTCTTCTGTTGATTCTCCAAGCTCCATGAAACCTCCTGGAACTCCCCACATGCCGTCACTACGTTTTTGTAATAACAACTGCCCTTTCTCATTTATGGCTGCTACTGCCACACCTACTAAAATTAATGGACGATGGCCAACTTCTTTTCGTAAATCTTCAATATACCCCATAAGTTTAGACTCTTTCTCTAGCTTTCTCTGTATCTCGAATATTCTTTTGAACTGTTATTGCTGCGAATAAACTTAAAACAAAAGCCATTGCATAAAAGCCTTTTTCACTTAATATGATACTGCCCGCATTATATAAACCGATTCCCATTAAAGAAATAGAAATAATAAGTGCTAACCAGCTAATACCGTAATAAATGTTAGTAACCGGAATACCATCTTCTTTATCTCTTACTGCTTTTTGCAACGAAACTGCTGAATACAGCCCAAAAACTAGTACGGCAAAGTAATAGCCTTTTTCGTTCAGCTCCATTGTTGCGTTAAATAGCCCGATAAGATAAGCCGTTACACCAACTAGTAACGCTCCCCATGAAGCACCTTTGAAAGCAGCAGTCGGTTCTCCTTCTTTTCTTTCCACTTTCACTTTTGGCGGTTCTTTTTGCTTTTCTGTATCTAATACAGCGTCATGTTCATTTGACATTTCATTTTCCTCCTCTCAAAAAAAGAGTACCCTCACAGAAAGCACTCCTACCTAAAGCTATTATATATAAAATCTTTACAAAAAATAGTAAATTTTTAAAAAATCAAAAAATTATTTCGAGTCATTCAAAATATCTTCTAAAAAGTTGATCGCTTCATCCTGATCATACGTTTTGAAAACAACTCCCCTGTTATCGAAAATAACGAATGCGGGGACTTTTTCTAGTTTTAACTCCGGATAGTTTTTGTTTGTTTCTTCTAAACTAGATGGCATTGTCACTTTATTTACTTCGTTAAAAATAGGTGGAAATGGTGTAACTCCCTCATTTCTATCTCTAACCCACAATAAGGAGTACTCCCCATTCTTCTCCGGCATTAAAGCTGGGTAAGCATCAGAAGAACACGCTACGACGACCGATAATAAAAAGACCGAAACGAGTCCATGTAATAACCTTTTCCTCATTCTACACACCTCTTACTCATCTAACCTATTAATAATTCCGTAGTATACTAAATCTACAAATTGATTTTCTTTCTTAACGTGATCGATTAATATTCCTTCTTCCTTCATCCCTATCTTTTGAAGTACTTTTCCTGAAGCTGGATTGGAGTCGAAATAGCGGGCAAAAACTTTATGGTATCCTTTTTCCGCAAATGCAAACTGTATAATAGCTTGCGCTGCTTCTGTCGCATACCCATTTCCCCAAAACTCCTCACCAATCCAGTACGCAAGTTCACCGTGTTGAAATGGTAGGTTATTAGATAATGCAATCGCCCCTAATAACTTCCCATTACCCTTATCCGTAATTGCAAACTCATACGCCCTATCTGATATAAAATTATTATAATGACGTTCTATCCAAGAAAGTGCATCCTCTACGGAATAAGGATATGGTAAGTACAACGTATTTTTATAAATATTATAATTGTTGCATAGTTTCGCAACTGTTTCGGCATCTGACTTTTGAAACAGTCTAAGGATTAGTCTATCTGTTGAGATTGTTTTATGTTTATGGTCATAACTCATGTTAAATTCCCCCCTTTTGATTTGCCACTTTCAAATGAGCTTTTGATGTGACATAAAAACTTTTTACGATTCACCATCTAATGAATACCCTGCACCAACCATTCCGTGTCTTGCTGGTATATCAGGGTAGGATATTCCTCCTACTACCGCTCCATCGACGACAAAAACATGAACATATACTTTTCCTTTTGATTTAACACCATTACTTTCCCAATTATCTAAAGGGTGACCTTTTACAATAAATTTCTCTACATACACCGTTTTATCAAAGTAGGGTTCTGGGTTGTTACCAGCTACGCTCCATTGTAGATCGTACGGGGGTTGTTTTAATTTTGATTCTGTTAATAGGTAACTTTCCACTTGTTTTTCATAAGATAAGATTTTATACCCTTTTTCATCTAAATACTCTTTTGCAACTAAACCAGTTTCAGTTAGTTCTTCTTTGCTACAGCCTGATAATACAGTACAAACAACAATGACTAAAAAGAACATATAGTTAATTCTCATAGCATCTTCTCCTTTTGGATAGTTGCTTACTTATTCCACAAAAAAAGCGCTAATCCTTTTTTTGGAATAACGCACTTTTAGTTTCATAATATGATAATTACAAGCTTTTAATTGATCCTTCTAATAAAAACAAAGTATTGAAGAAACTCTCTTTCACTGAGTGATATACTTGATGTTAAATCTTTCGTTCTTAATACAAACTCTTTAACCCCGATGAATTCAGATTCCGAGATCAAATAAAACTGTGTTCCTTTTTTATATCCTTTAAACTGTGATTTTAGTTTATATACTTTCATTATTTAACCTACCTGATACTATTAACATTTCATTTATTATATCAGATGAAATTATAGAATAAAGTCCATTATTTTTTTCTTATACAATCTAATAATACATACCCACCTATTAGACCGGTTATCGTGGTTATATTCGTATTAGCTAGCAATACGAGTTCTGAATAGAATAAGATATATTGTCCACCAGAAGTTAAAGCAATAAGCGGTACAAATGAAATGTAGAGAGCTGGTAAACAAATTCCGAGAAATTTAGGAACATTGAATGTCCATCTACTTCCTTCTTTTATTTCCTTAACCCACTTTGAAGCACGGAGCAAAATTCCAACTAAGACAGGAAAACATGTGAAAAAAACAGCATACGGAACGAGATTATAAGTACTATTTCCTACCTCACGTAAATTTACTTGAATTTGATGTCCGATGTATAAAATAACACCAAAGAGTACGGTCCAACCTAGATAGGTTATAAATTTTTTCATCTTTACCTCCAGCTAAATGTAATAGCTTCCTTAATATATATACGGACATCTATTCGAAAAGTTTCCTTTTATTTGTAGTTCTTTCTAGTTATCTATCATTACGAGCATGTCTTTTCATGGAAGCGTTAATTATTAGTATAAATCCGAAACCAATCATAACACTCTCCATAAGCAATACGATCCAGGAACTTAAAGTAAAGGCAAAAGACAGGATAAAAAATAGGATTCCGCTTAATAGAATTAATGATAATCCCATAATAAATGAAGTTTTTTCTGGTAGTTGCTTTATTTTATTTAGCATTAATTACGCTCCTTTTTAATAAAGCTAAAATAATTTAAAATTGTAACCCATCCATATTGTACCATGGATTTTTAATCCTACATAAAAAAGCGTTAGGCTATGGCCCAACGCACCCAAACTTCTCGTTTATTTTAATTGCATTACAATATCTTTTAAATCATCCAATGAGAATTCTCCCTGAAATGTTACTTCATAAATATAGCCATTTTTTTCACCTAATAAGAAAAAGTCGTCATAATATTTATCTTCATAGTATTCCCAGTTAAAACCGTTAAGCTCAAATGTCTCAGATAGAACTGGAGGTTCCCATGGATTTCTAGGGTCTGGATTTTCAACCATTCGTGAGTTATGAGGAAACAAACCGTTTTTATATTCTAATAAATATATTACATTATTGGTATCACTATTATCTGAATAATAAAGATTAACACCAGGTCCGTGCTCTTCTAAATATGAAACGAAAGAAAGTGTGTATTGTTGCTCCAATTCTTGTAAGCCTAAAATATTTGGCACTAACCTTTGCACATTTTTAAATGCCATTTCTGTTTCTTCCGGATCAGACTTAGCATTTAATATTAAACTTTGATCGGGGTGAATAACTGGTTCTTCCTTTTTAAATAGTAGATACCCTGGTATATTCGTTTGATTTTTGTACACTACACCTTTTGCTGCAATGTATTCATTTTTATCTTTATCCTTTACTGAATAGATCGAGCGCCCAGGTGGGATTTCGTTTGAATCGCCATCTTTTTTAAAATTCCAATCTCCTATTCTTTTTACTTCTCCCATTATTTCCCCTAACTGATCTTCTGTAATTTCTTCGTCTGTTTTTTTATAGTAGTAGTTATTAAATATTATGTACGGATAGGACTTAATAGCGTTATGTGCAACTATATTTTCTTTTATTTCTTTAGAGGTATTTATATTTGCATCAACATCTTTGGCGTCAGAGTTGGAACTTCCGTTAGACTTTATTAACGCAGAATTTTCATGCTCAACTACATCTTTATTGTTCACCATATTAAAAGTAAAGGTTACTAGTGATGCAGTAATTGAAAAAAGAACGATAAATGATACAATCGGTTTCATTTTATAATAAAACTTAACACTTTGATTACCGTCTATTCTTTTACGAACTTTATTTTTTGAGGATTCACTGAAATGAGTATTTTCATAAATAGTATTGTTCAATATTGATTTAAGATTGTTTAAATCTTTTCTCATACTCTTCTTCCTCCTCCAAAAGTTTATCATATAACATCTTTTTCCCTCTTCTTAACCTCGACTTAATTGTTTCTATGTTTAACCCTGTTAACGAATGTATTTCCCTAATTTTTAATTGTTCATAGTAATATAGAATAATAATTTCACGATATTTTAACGGTAACTCAAAAATGAGCGCAGCAAGTTCCTCTTCTTCGTTCTTTTTCACCACTTCTTCCTCTACGGTTAAATTAGATTTAAAATAGGACATAAACTTATCTATTTGCACGATATTTTGTAACCATTTCGTTTTTAATAAGTCTTTACATTTATTAATAGTAATTCTATATAACCATGTCTTGTATGAACTTTCTTCTCTAAATCCGTCTAGTTTTATGTAACAAGTGATAAACACTTCTTGGGTTATATCTTCGGCCATATCCCAATTTTTTGTATACGAATATGCAAGACGCTTTATACTGTCTCCATACTCATCCATTAAAAGCTCGAGGAGTTCTCTATTTTCATTTTCTCGATAACCATCTTTCGGTTTCATCTTTTAGCCCCCATGTTAACATCTAAGTTTTAGACGACTGTATAGTAATAAATGTTGCATACTGAATAATAATTCTTTTATTGCAACAAAAATTGCGTTAATCTTCCATAGACTAACGCATTAGTAGTTTCCTATTTTACACCCTTACTCAAATGTTCATGTATAAGCTTCCATTCACCGTTACAGTTTATGAATATATTAGTAGCTCGTCCGCTCCCAGAAACAAACTTACCATTGTGGTAGCCTTCATAATGATAGGTGTATAAACAAGTAGCTGAACTATCTGAAGTTGCAATCCATGTTACATCCTTCGCGGTATACACTTCTTCTTTAATCGTATCCCAAGCATTTTCAAAGTATTGTTGGATTTCGGTCATGGAAGCGCATGTTTTATTTGTAAACCAAAAAACTGCTTGGTCATGAAGGTGTGTTTTTACGTTATTGAAGTCATGAGTGTTGGTAGCTTCTATGTATTGTTTTAATGCTTGCTTGTAACTCATTCTTATATCACCCTTTCATTTTTTTAACAAAAGCATAGCTCTCCTATATGCTAAGTACAAGTATAAAATTGTGCTATATACAATGAAACCAACGATGTATATAACAGCTCGTACCGTTGGATCATAAGTCATTTCCCCGCCTCCATGTGCTTCATTATGCCATTTAAGTTGAGAGTGAAAGGACCAAATAGCTAGTACAGCAATGACTAACATTAGAAAAACTGGCACCGCCTTTTTTTGTAGCCCAATGCTTATTAAACTATCTTTAAAGGCATGCTGGAAATTCCAGTCCTTTTTAAAATCGACATTTTCTATTTTTCTAGTAGGTGTAAAAAAATAGATCATTAGTCCTCCCCAAACGAGTCCAAAAATAAATATTGCTGATAACTGCATGGAACCCACTCTCCCATTTTTATTATTTACATGTGAAAAGCGTTAATCCTAAAGGAATAACGCTATCTACAACATTAATTAATTGGTAAGTTCAACTGCCAAGATACACCATACTTGTCATTAATCCATCCAAATTTTTGACTAAACCCGTAATCACCAAGTGGCATTAAAGGTGCTCCTCCGTCTATTAATTTCTCATAAAGCTCATCGATTTCTTGTTCCGAATCACATGTGAGGAAAATCGAAAAGGAAGGAGTAAACGAAAAGTCATGTTTAATATTGCTATCGATACACATAAATTCTTGCCCTTTTAACGAAAAAGATGCTTGCATGACACTTCCTTCATCTCCTGGTTGGTTTGCACCGTACCGGGTGATGCTTGTAATTTCGGAATCCTCTATTAAAGAAGTGTACAAATTCATTGCTTCTTCCGCTTGCCCTTGAAACATTAAAAAGGGAGTAACTTTTTGCATATTTTCAGCTCCTAATTCTTATATTGACTTCATTATACTAAACTTTTGCGGATATTCCATTTCCATTTATACTACGTAAAACTGGAGTTTCTTTCACAAATTTTATTTTTCTTCCATATTTCCAAACCACTAACCTGCTAGCTTCGTCTAAAATGGAGGAAGAGGTGAAAATGCACATGAGTGAATTAAGGCAAATGCCGCTAACAATCGAAAGCTTAGCTAACAAGGGAGATATTATCAATCAATTAATAAATGATTATAGTGACGACATTTTACATTTTGTTTATACATACGTTAAAAATCACACGGTTGCGGAAGATTTAACACAAGAAGTACTTATTAAATGCTACGAAAAATTACATACATTTAAACAACAATCCTCCATTAAAACGTGGGCTTTTCGTATTGCAAGTAACCACTGTAAAGATTATTTAAGAAGCTGGTACTATAGAAAAATTACTTTAAACGAAAAAATTCTTGATTTTATTCCATCAAAAGAAAAGCAAGTAGAAGATGCAGTCATTCAAAAGGATGAGGAAACAAGCTTAGTTAATGCAGTGATGACTTTACCAATTAAGTTTAGAGAGGTAATTTTTCTCCACTACTTTGAGGAATTAACCTTATCAGAGATTAGTAACGTTACAGGTGTGAATGTAAATACGTTAAAAACGAGACTTAAACGGGCAAAAGAGTTAGTAAAAAGTAAAATTGAAGAGGAGGTATAAAAAATGGATAACCTATTCTCTAACTTAAAGAATTCAATGAAAAAAACTGTCTTTAAAGATTTTTCCTTTTCTAACGAAAGAAAAGTTGCTGTAAAAGAAGCTATAAGAGCAAAACAATCACCCAATCACCTCCATTCTTGGAAGGAAGAAACTTTATATTTACTATTTGAATTATTACAGTACGAAGGAAAGTTAGGCTATGACCTTTCTATTCAACTTATCCAACACAACGATCTTACCTTTCAAAACAATGAAGGACAGCTTTATTCCCTTTTACATTTAATTGAGAAAAAAGGATTTATAACCTCTGAATGGAAAGGAGAAAAAAAATATTATTCATTAACTTCAAAAGGTCAAAAATGTTTAGCTTCTTACAAACAAACTAGTCCCAAACAAAAGTTTTCACTTAAACACTTACTAGAGGAGGCATCATTATGAGTAAATCAAATTTTGATGACTTCCTTAATAAAGTAACCTCAAAAGTAAAATCCAAGGAAGCACATATATTAATAAAAAAAGAACTCTCTTACCACTTAAAAGAGTTAAGTCAATCTTTCCAAAGAAGAGATTTCTCAAAAGACGAAGCAGATGAAAAAGCAGTTCAAGAAATGGGTAATCCATTTAATCTGGGAGAGAACTTAAATCGCATTCACCGACCAAAATTGGACTGGGTCCTTCTGTTACTATTTGGGATTATTGCTGCTATAAGCTTTCTACCTGTATCAGGATGGACGTTCGAGAACGAAGCGATTCCAGACAACTATTTCGTAACACGCCAAGCAATTTGGTTATCTCTTAGTATACTTGTACTCGTTGCATTTTTGTTTTTGGACTATAGAAAGCTACTCCGTTTTTGGCCCTATCTTTATTGTTTTGGATTTATTTTACTCCTATATACATATTTTTTAGGCGTTATGAAAATGGGAGCAATGAACCATATTGAGGTATCCGGAGTTGTAATAAACTCGACACACTGCACATTATTTTTATTTTTTCTAGCTTGGATAGGTATCCTTTATCGTATAAATACTTTTAAAAGTTGGAAGAAACAAATGTTACTCTTTTTCTTATTTTGGATACCAATCATTTTCTATATGATGCTTCCAAACTTCACATTAACAATCATGTATATTTCTTGTGTATGCATCATGTTTTGTTTTTCAAAAGTCCATAAAAGTTTAGCAATAAAAATAATCACTACGAGTGTTGGTACGGGAATTATCCTCCTTGTCCCGTTACTTTTTACTCCACGTGGTAGTCACTTTTTTTCAGAACGACTTTCGGCATTTTTATATCCTGAAAAGGACCCAGGTGGATATGGATGGGTATACATGGTTTTAAAAAATGCTTATAGTCAAGCTGGGTGGTTCGGAAATGGATTTACAAATGATACATTCATCCAAAATTTACCTGACATTTTTACGGATTTTGTTTTTCCTTATCTTGTTTATTCTTTCGGTTGGGTGTTTGGAATTTTCCTTTGTCTTCTATTATTATTTTTTATAGGAAGAATTTCAACAAACGCATTTAAGACAAAGGATCTATTTGGAAGACTGTTAGTAATTGGGGGCGCGAGCTTGATTTCTGTTCCAACAATTTGGAATATTTTTATGGGCCTTGGACTATTGCCATTAGTAAGTTTTTCTCTTCCTTTTATCAGTTATGGAGGAAGTATGTTGCTATTCAATTCGGCTATACTAGGGCTTATTTTAAGTGTGTATCGTAGAAAAGATATAATACAAACTTACTCCTATATAAAATAAAAATCGTAAAATAAAAAGCAGACTATAGAAATTTTAACAGGTTCGGTTTTGAAGTACAAAATTTGAATTAGCAGTGCTTTTTGCACGGTAATTAGCAGTTGAATTAGCAGACACTTTAACAATGAAATTAGCACGCAAAAAAGCTCGGGGCCAATACGCTTCGAGCTTTTTTTATCGTATTACTTTATAGAAGATAAGCACCCGTTAATTTAAGTGAAAATATTCACAATCATTTCTTATAAAGTTTAATTCCTTAATGTGTAGGAAAAGCGCCGATTGTTGAGGGGTTAATAATACTACTCTTGATTCAAATGGTAGGTTAGTTGAACAACGCCAGAGGAGAAACTTCTTGTATTAACCAATTTCAGATTCAATCTTTGTTTTATATCAATAAACAATGGTTTTCCTTCTCCCAAGACCACAGGATGAACAGATAATCTAAATTCATCAACTAGGCCTAAATCGATAAAAGTTGTGATGAGACTTGCCCCTCCGTATAACCAGATGTCTTTACCAGGCTTATTCTTTAATTTATTTACTTCCTCGGGAATATGTTCACTTACAAATATTGCTTTATTGTCATACCCTTTTTGCGTTCTGGAAAACACATATTTCTCCTTACTATGAACCAATCCCCACATTTCTTTTTCATCATTAGTATCTTCAATCGTGGAAGTATATTGTCCCCATAAATCGTAACTTTTTCTTCCATACAAAATTGTATCAATCTGATTTAGAAAATTATTAAATTCCATTTCAGGGTCCATTATGCACCAATCAACTTCACCATTTTTCCCTTCAATAAATCCATCTAGAGTAACTGCTAAATCTAAAATTATTTTTCTTGACTTTCCTTCATTGGACATTATATTTCCTCCTTAGTTGTTCGTCATGTCCTTGTCAAAACATTGAAATGGTTCATTTTTTTTATCATTATTTACGATAAATATGAACAATTATCATTCTACATATAATAGCCCGATTGCTGAACAAAGATCAATCATGACTTTTCCACTAAACTGCTCCGTTAGTTAAATAAGCCTTTATACTATTTTAACATATATATCCAAATTCCTACTCGCTTTTTTAACGCACAAATTCACATAGCAATTAGCATACGAATTCGCACGATGACAATAATTTCTGTTACCTTATCAAAAGGGGTGCAAATATGCGTGCTAAAACATCCATAAAGTCATATAATCCTTGAACTATCATCAAAAAGAAGCAGTCCAATTCAGTTGCGAATAGGACTGCTAATTCGTGAGCAAATTTAGTTTTTCTACTCAAAAACCGAACCCGTTATAGAAATTTAGGCTATTTTTATTTTTTTGATTTTGCTCTCTCTTAGCTATTAGTTGATTCTTGAGTGAGGTGTTCAAACTGTATTTAATAGGGAAAACTTTAACTCAATATTTTAAAGGTACCTCAATACTTTCTTCCAACAATTCTGCTTGTTTCATAAAGGTTTCCATTTTCTCCTTACTTATCCCTAGCAAAAAACTGAAAGGCTAAAGAATTAATCTCATTTGGTTTCTCCACTACCGTCCAATGTCCGCAGTTCTTTATTTCCATTAATCTTGCATGCGGAATGTACTTCACTAGCAAACTATGAATTTTTTCTGGCGGTAAAATATCATGGCTACCTTGCGCAACCATAATCGGGATGTCTAATAATTTGTGAGCCTTTTCTGTTAAATAGTATTGTTTTTTTATATCTTCACCGATCACATGATTAACTGTACTATTCATGTTGTATCTTACTTTATTCCTGAGTGTGTCTTTGGAAAAAACATAGTAGGGATCTAAAATGTCTAGTATATTTTCAATCGTGGCTTTTCCCCTTTGCATTTTTTTATCTAACAAAAATAGTTTTGCCTTATCTTTAAAAGACATCTTTTTCAGTAATTCCTGTTCAAATGCTTTAAATCCAGTTGCTGACATTCCAATTGCAGCTGTTAAAAAGATTTTATTAACCTTTTCTGGATAGGAGGTTGCATATAATAAGGCCAGCATACTTCCCCACGATTCTCCAAACAAATTAATTTGTTCTAACTCTAGTTCCTTCCGAAGTAACTCTAACGTCCTAACTTCTTCTTCCATTGAATATTGATTATCTGCAATAGGATCCGACTTTCCGCATCCTCTCTGGTCATATAGCACTAATTTATATTTAGCGGCTAGTGGTTTAACGTAAGGAAGAAAAAAACGATGCTCACTTCCTGGCCCACCATGGAGAAAGACGATAGGTTCTCCTTCTCCTATAGTAGTCACGTACACTTTATTATTATTTAGTGTAATAAAATTACCTTCCACGATATTCCCCCTTAATATGGCAATTCATATAGATTGTAATATCTTAAATGTTTTCTAAATGTTATTTTATTTCGGCACTGGTAACGAATTACCTTTTTTCGTATAAATGATTTTTCGTTATTGGCTTCTATTAAAAGTAAAAACCGCCAAAAATGCACGTACAGCATTTTAGCGGTTTCCTACATTAATTTAAATCTTTTTGCTCTACATTTAACTCAATTAAATTTCCATCAGGGTCGGCACAGAATATTTGCGCAAAACCACTTTTAGAATTTGGCTTTTCCAACACTTCCACGTTGTTTTGTTTTAACCATTCTAACGTTTCAGTATAGCTCTCTACTCTCAGTGCAAAATGGCCTTCCCTACTCGATAAGCTTTTATCTTCCCGAATGGTTTGTGATTTAGAGTCGACAATTAAATGTAGCTGCTGCCCCTCGATATCATACCACGCACCGGGAAACCCAAAGTCTGGTCGATTTATTTCTTTCAAACAAAGTATCTTACTATAGAAGTCTTTTGCCTTCTCTAAATCTGTTACATTAAGACTGACATGGTGTAGACATTTATATTTAATCAAAACCTTCCCTCACTTTCTGTTCCTGTCATCCTATTTTACCAAACTTATTATAAATAACTAAAATGGATTTTCTCCTTTAATAAAAGGAATAAAGACAACATAGGTCGCTCCGACAAAGAACAACCAAAAAAGGACAGATTTAATTCGGTGTTTAAAAAGTTCACTATTTTTACAAAGCAAAAAACGACCTATTACTGTATAAAAGACAAAAAATAGGTAAGAAACACCAAACCAGTTCACCCACACATTACCTAAAAAGGGAATTTCGAAATGTTCATATATAGGCTTTAGTATCGTTAACGTAACGAGAAGACCAATAGCCAGCATAATAGTTGCTTCTATAAGTCTAAACAATACTTGTTTCCATTCTTCCAAAATTACCACCCCATTCTACATTCCTTCATTACACTTTATTCATCATTCTTCAAGGTATGTCCATGTGGAAACTAGCTTTTCTTTAATGTTAATAGTTTTCTTTTTTAGTATAGTTCTTTTGTCACATGTGGTAAAATTCAGTTAATTGCGTATATATTTATAGGAGGTGTTTATTATGTATGAAGTTTCAGATCCAGCAGGTTTTTGGGTTAGGCTAGGGGCCGGTATTTTAGATGGATTGCTAGTCTTAGTTGTGATCAGTTTCATTCTTTCTTTAATATTAGGTATTCCATTAGGTTCAGAATCATGGGTATTATATTTACTTGAAGCAGCTTATTATGTTGTTGTTCCTGTTGTTTGGGCTGGATATACAATCGGGAAGAAAGCTCTCGGCATACGAATTGTGCGTATGGATGGCTCAGACGTAAAAATTGGGAACATGCTTCTTCGTACTTTTGTAGCGGGGCTCATTTATGGAATAACTTTTGGAATTGCCCTTATTGTAAGTGTTACTATGGTTGCAGCACGTGAAGATAAGCGTTCGTTACATGATTTTATCGCTGGTACATATGTTACGTATAATGCCCCAGAAGAAAACTATTAATCTTTTCCCCATTCTAACAATATTGGTTAGAATGGGGTTTCTACTTTTGTCCTAAACTTTGGCCATTCATCATTGTATCCATATTAATTGAAACTCTCGAACACAACTGCCAATAAGAGTAACAAAAAAACACCTATATTTATCAAACCTTGCTCTTTCCGACCTAAATTTAATTCCTCTATTCCATAGATTAAAACTATTATACTCACGAAAAATATCATAAATAGTTGAAGTTCATATTTTTTTGTCGTTGACCCATAAATGGCTAGAGTGATAACCACTAATGCTAAAATAATTTTAATTATCCTTAACATGGAAACAATCACCATTAATCCTTAAATAGTACTTTCATCTCTTCCGGTACAACAATAACATCCTCTATTTCATATTTATTGTCTTCATTTTCTGGTGTCAGTCTTACTAGCAGCATTTCACCATTTTCAAAGGTAACTAATTCGTACTTTTTGTAATTTGCACCAGCAGTTGTTAGATTCGTAAATTCGCTGAAATCAGTTCTAGAAACACTTCCCTTTCTACCTTCAGAAAACAAAGAATCGAATGCTTCATAATCATCATTTTCGATTGCTAACTTCATTAGCCAGGCTACATTTTCGGTACTATCAGGTTGTACTTTATTACTACTGCAGCCGACCATCACCACAAAGAAAACGCAAATTAATACTAGTAGTTTTATATATTTCATCGTACTCCTCCAAGTAACAATATATGTAAATCTCATTACATACATTCCACAAAGACTTTATAACTCCTTCTTCTTTATAGAAAAAAAGATGTAACTAATACTAGCGTTACACCTTCATCAAAATTACATTTTTATTTTTGCAAATTTACGCTTTCCTACTTGTACAACTAATCCGGCTGTCATCGATACTCGTAAAGCTACATCTTCTACCTTCTCACCATCTAACTTTACTCCTCGATTAGCAATCATCCTGCGGGCTTCACTTTTCGAGCTTAACATTTGTAGTTCGACTAAAAGGTCTGTTATTAACACTTCCTTACTACCTTTCCACTCAACTACCGGTAGTTCATCAGGCACTGCACCTTGTTGGAAGACGGAAACGAAATGATGCTCAGCTTTTTCTGCTGCTTCTTCCCCATGGTACATTCTAACAATCGTTTTCCCTAACAGCATTTTTGCATCACGAGGATGAAGATCGCCTGACGTTAGATCATGTTTCATCGTTTCCAGTTGCTCAAGGGAAAGGTCGGTCACTAATTCAAAGTATTTCACCATTAACTCATCCGGTATCGACATCGCTTTTCCGTACATTTCATTTGGACTTTCATCAATACCGATGTAGTTTTTCTTAGACTTCGACATTTTCTCCACACCGTCAAGACCCTCTAATAAAGGCATAAGCATCGCAACTTGTTTTTCTTTTCCAAACTTTTCTTGGTAATGTCTTCCCATTAAGATGTTAAAATGCTGATCAGTTCCTCCCAATTCAATATCACATTCTAATACAACGGAATCGTATCCTTGCATTAACGGGTAGAAAAACTCATGAAGTGAAATTGGTTTTCCTGTCGCAATTCTCTCCTCAAAGTCATCTCCTTCCATCAATCGAGCAACCGTAATTTTTCCTGCTAATCCAATCACATCTTCAAAGTTTAATTTCGTTAACCATTCAGAGTTGTAGTACAAGTCTACTTTATCCATATCCATCACTTTTCCGAATTGCTCAAAGTATGTTTTTGCATTATGCTTTACTTCTTCATCCGTTAACGGTTTTCTTGCGACAGACTTTCCAGTCGGATCACCAATTTTGCCTGTAAAGTCTCCAATTAATAATTGGATTTTATGACCATTGTCTTGAAACTGTCTCATTTTCTTTAGGACGACTGTATGACCAAGATGAACATCTGGTGCGGATGGATCTAATCCTAATTTTATTTTTAAAGGGCGATTTTCTAATACCGATTTCGCTACTTTTACTTCCAGGTCCTCAACAGGAATTATTTCTTGCACCCCTTGAGTGTAGATGGCCATTTGTCTTTCTACTTCTTTTAGCTGTTCGGCTGATAATTGTTTCATCACTTCGTTCATTGTTCATTCCTCCTATAAAAATAAATAAAAAAAACACGTCCCTATCCTAATAGATAAAGGGACGTGGTTTTGCACGCGGTACCACCCTTGTTGGAGGCAAAAAACCTCCCACTCAGTTCGAATAACGGTTCGTCCGTCTTTATGAAAATTTCTTCATAAAGAAAGCTCTAGGAGTGTAATTCGTGTTATCTTTGTATCGGTTCACACCAACCACCGACTCTCTTAAACAGGGAGATAACTACTACTTAAGTTCCCGTCTTTGCTTTTATATATAATATTAAAAATCATTTTCCCGAATAACTTTCCTTAGGAGATTGGACATATTCTTTTGTTCACTTGCAGTTAGACTCGAAACAATCTCCACTTCACTTTGATGGAAGGTTGGATATAGCTTTTCCATCGCTTGCTTACCTTTGTCCGTAATCGCTACGTAAGTAATTCTTCTATCTCTCGTATCTGTTTTCCGATAGCATAGCTCTTTTCGTTCTAACGTATTCGTTATATTACTTACCGTTGCTTTTGAAACCCCAGCAGAATGTGCTAATTTTTTCGTTTCTAACGAACCTTCTACCCATAGGTCATACAAAATAGAAAACGATGTCCAAGAGAGTCCATATTCCGATAAAACTTCACGTTCCATTTTATTTCTTAAACCTTGGGCAATACGATAAATATTGGTCACAACAGCTATTGCTTCTAAGTTCAATGAATCTAATGGGAGATTCGTCAATCTGTTAATTGTACTTTTCTCTACGGGAAGCAATTCTCCATCCTCATTAAATGTATGAATAGTGTCACCACCCCAAGAATATTCAAAATCATTAGCTATGAAACGATAATACCAAAAAGGTAGTATTGATGCAACAAAAAAATAAAAATGCATCCTTTACAGGAATGCATTTTTCTGTCCTACTTAAACCATCTATTAATTAAATATAAAAAGAGAATCGTTGACACACTTAATATAAAAACCATCATATGAGCATCAGTCATTCGATTCGCTTGGACGGCGTCATAAATCGCAATGGAAAGAGTTTGCGTTTTCCCAGGGATATTACCAGCTACCATTAATGTCGCGCCGAATTCTCCCATCGCTCTTGCAAAACCTAATACTAGTCCCGCTAATACCCCTTTGTAAGCTAGTGGCATGACAACATACCATAACAATTGAAGTTTCCCTGCCCCGTCAAGTTCCGCCGCTCCAATTGTATCTTTACTAATAGATTCAAAAGAAGCTTGAATCGGCCTAATGAGAAGAGGTAACGCCGCAATGGCTGCCGCGATTACGGCTGCTTTCCATGTAAAAACAATTGGTTGTCCATAAATCCGTTCGTACCATTGACCAATAAAACTTCCTCTGCCTAGCATAAGGAGCAAATAATATCCTAAAACAGTTGGAGGAATAACAAGCGGTATTGTCACGAGGATCGATAAAAAGTTCGTTAATTTATTTTTATTAAAGGCAAACCACCACGAGAAAAGAACTCCGAAAACAAATGCGATGAACGTTGCAATCGTTGCTATTTTAAAAGTTAAAAATAAAGGTGTTAGAATGGAGTCCATTACGGTATATCAAACCCATATTCTTTTAATATCGCTTGCCCTCTAGGTCCTACAATAAATTGTACGAACTGTTTACTCATTTCTTCCTTCTCAGTTTGTGAAGGAATACCTAACGCTTGTAGTATAGGTTGATGATACTCTTCATCAATCACTTCGTAAGGATATTGAGTTCCAGTTACTAATGCTAACGCAACGATTCCGACATCTGCATTGCCTGATTCCACATATTGATAGGCTTGTCTAATGTTTTCGGCATAAACAATTTTATGTTCAACCTCTTCCCAAATCCCTAAACTTTGTAATGCTTCTTTTGCAGCCTTCCCATATGGCGCATGTTCAGGATTTGCAATTGTAATCGTCCTTATATTGGAACTTAGTAGTTTTTCTTTCAAACTACCTTCTTCATCACTACCCATTAAAACAATTCTGCCTATTGCATAGTATTCTTTGGAGTCTGCTAAAACCGAGTCACTATTTAATAGCTCTTCAATATACATTTCATGAGCAGCGGCAAATAAATCGAAAGGTGCACCTTCTTTTATTTGTTGAGTTAATAGTCCTGTTGATCCGAAAGTAAATTCAATGTTAATACTTGTTTCTGCCGCAAATTCTTCACCCATTTCCGTTAAAGCATGATAAAGATCTGATGCTGCTGCAACATAAATCGTTTTATCTTCTGCCGTGTCATTCATACATCCAGTTATTAAAAATAAAGTAAGTATCATTGTAAATATTCTCATTTTCGTAAACCTTCCATAAGCTGATTTGTCCTTATTATACCATGATTTTTTCACAAAACTAATAACCTCCTTAACTAGAAGGAGGCAAGTTCATGACAATTTTATCAGGAGCATTCGTTTCGATTAAAGGCAGTCGATTTTCTTCGCTTCCACTAACCTTTTACACTTTTTTACAAGCTTTTATCATTTTTATCATCATCTTAGCAGCAACACTGTGACCATAAAATTGATTTACTGTTCCTGTGAAATATAGGTCCGTTTTAGGGTGATAAAATGCGAAGGCACCAGTTTGTCCCCAATGGCCAATCATTCCTGTTTTAAATTCAAAAAGAGAAACAGGCTGACTCGCAATTCCTACTCCATAATAAAACAACCCTGGGCCAAAAAGAAGCTTCCAGTCTTTCAACTCATGTAAATATTGTTTCGGAAAAAGGCGTCCATTCATAAATGCTCGCAAAAATATCATCGATTCCTTCACCGTCGAAACAATACCGCCTTCTGGTCCGATGGAAGACATATATTTCGGTAAATGGAGTTTCTTATCCTTATAATAGAATGGTGCTGGTTTTGAATCAGTTTCATCCTCATAAAGATACGTTTCTTTTAATTCTAGTTCATTAAAAATATATTCTTTAAAAACGGAATGGATATCTTTTTCCGTAATTGTTTCAATAATTTTACCGAGAAGTTGATAGTTTGTATCAGAATATTGGGCTCTTACCCCAGGAGAGAACTTAGGCTTTTCCTGTTTCGCACTCGCTACTACCTTTTCATACCCCCAAGCACTATCTCTTCCTCCAATTAAATCTTTAATCGCTTCTGCAGTGAAATAGTCTGGAATTCCTGACGTATTGGACATTAAATGTTTGATTGTAATTTCGTTGGAGTAATCATGACCTTTGAAGTAGTGGAGTTTTAGTAGTGTGTCAGAAGGGAGATAATTAGAGATTTTATGTTCAAGATCAACTCGGCCTTCTTCTTTTAATTTAAGTAAAACAGCAGTAACATATAGTTTTGTAACACTAGCAATATAGTAAGGAGTATGTGCTAATATGTTCCCTGCTGCACTTACGTAGGAAAAGGAATCGTCCCCCTTTTCCACACATAATAATGCTCCATATATATTTTTCTTAGTGGTGGCAGTTGACGTTAGCTCGTTTATAAAAGCTTGATCTATCATTTATGCAGAAACCTCCTTGTTTTTCTTCATAAAATCAATTGTTAGATGTATCGATGTAATTATAATCCAATAATACTTGACGTATGTATTTAGCCATATCGCTTTCTTTAACACTAGCAATCTCCTGAAATGTTTTTCCTTCCGCTAATAGACGACCTACTATTTCCCATCCAACGAAATACGCTTCCCTTTCAATATTAGTCGTACCATTTCCCATCGTGAACTTGTAGACTGTTTCAGAACTGGAGTCTTCTAAGTAAGGGTATATTCCACTGAATATTTCTTCTCTTTTTCCTTCGCATGAGTGAAGCCAACCTTCCTGCATTACTATATAATCTTCGTTTCGATGCCCCGGTACTATATATTTACTTATATGTGTAGCTAACCCTTCTTGTAAAATGGTCGCAGCAATTGTCCGCTCCCACTGACCGTTAAAGGTTGAAGTTTTAGCGTGAACAACATGGGTTAGTTCATGTGCAAGCGTAATGAGAGAGGGACCACCCTCCACTGGTAGGCATAGAGCGATTCCACCACTATTAGTAGGTGCAACAAACGCATTGTTTTCGAATCCACCTACAAAATAAACGAGTGTTAACTCTATAGAGTTTTTATATCCTAACAAAGTTTTTACTTTTGATAAAAATTGTTGCAATTCCTCCTGATCTAGCTTTACCTTTTCTATGTTAGAAATATGCTCACCGTACTTTTCCCATGCATTGTTTAATAATTCCCTTGCAACTTTTAAACCTTTTTCACCAGGTGGGACTGCCGCGAAATGATAATGCTCTTTCCACAATTCCCATCGTTCTTGTTCTCCAACTCCGTTTACACTCGCTTTTTCATAAAAATCTAGAAACTTAGGAACTAGATTTACAATTGTAATGTTATCCAATGACAGTCACTCCCTTTTTCTTACTATTTCTATATCACACTAGTCATTCCCTTCCAATTGGTAATACGGTGGAATATTTTATTTCTCTTAATGATAAGCTTGTTTGAATTCTTGTAATTCCGAGCTTGTTTAATTTTCTAATAAACTGTTCTAGTTGTTTTCGATCTTTACACAACACTTTTAAAAAATAATCATGCTCGCCTGTTAATAGATGTACTTCCATCACTTCTGGTAACAATTCTAGCTCTCTTTCTAATCTTTCCAGCATTTCCGCTTGGTGAATATTTGTGCTAATAAATATAAATGTTAACAAATCAAACCCGAGCTTTTCTTGATTTAAAATCGAGACACGTTTTTCGATGTAGCCTTCCACCTCTAATCTTTTAATGCGAGCATGTGTTGCTGGTGGTGATAAATTCACTTGTTTTGCAATTTCGGAATTATTAAGCCCCGCTTCCTTTTGTAAAATATCTAATATTTTTAAGTCAATTTCATCTAAAACTTTACTTACGTACGATTCCATAATAAAAAACTCCTTTCAATTATTCTGTACATGCGAAGAAACGGTCACCACAATGCGAATAAAACTAATTATTATCAATGTTTACTTTAAAAAGTTTCGTTTTTCTTTCATTATATAATAAAATATTCTGCCATTCTATTTATAATGTTAAAATTATTCCATCAGCATTTATAGAACGAGAGGGATATATCCATGGCATCGAAATATTATGGTTTACTACTTTTAACAAGCTTTCTTTGGGCAGGAAACTTCATCGTAAGTAAAGGGCTAGTAGATCACGCATCCGCTATGACATTAACTGTTTTACGTTGGGCAATTGCCGTTATCGTCCTTTTCCCTATCGTATGGTGGAAAGAGAAAAAAATCTTACCCTCGCGTAAAGCTATTCTTCCTTTATTTTTAATGGGAATCACTGGGGCAGCCTTATTTAATATTTTTCTTTTTATCGGACTAGAAAACTCAACAGCATCGAATATTGGACTCCTATCTACATTGAATATCGTTTCGATTGCATTATTCTCCTTTATCTTTTTAAATGAGAAAATCAATCCATTACAAATTGGATCTATGGTAATTTCTCTATTAGGTGTCCTACTTGTTATGTCGAAAGGAAATCTCGAATACTTGCTCTCCCTTCAATTCAACAGTGGTGACGTATGGATGTTAGCAGCTGTTGGCATTTGGGGAATTTATTCTGTATGTAACAAATGGGCATCTGCTACTACTTCTCCGATGATGGCAATTCTTTACTCTGGAGTGTTCGGGTTAATTGTTTTAGTTCCGTTTAATACTACCGGGCTTACTGTTACGAATATTAATCCTTCTTTTATCGGAGCAATTCTTTATACAGGAGTCATTTCCACCGTCGTTTGTATGGTACTTTGGAACATCGGTGTACAGAAGATTGGTGCAACAACATCCGGATTATTTTTAAACTTTAACCCTATCTTCACTGCCATGTTAGCTTTTTTCCTACTTGGAGAAGAAATAACGATTGTTCAAGGAATAGGCAGCGGTATTGTTATATTAGGAAGTTTTTTATTTACGTACTTTAAAGCGAAACAAATCCCAGCAAAAATAGTAATAGAACCGAAACTACAAAACGAACAAACAAGCCGTTCTCACGCTTCTTGATGAAGAGTGAGAATTTTAACCTTTTCACATGATGAATATTTTTACAAGCGTTTACTTCTATATCGTCATCACCCTTATTATACTTATTATTGCATGGAGTGTTTTTAGAGGATGGAGAAAGAAAGCTTAATTACCTTGAACACTTTCCATATATAGGCATATATTAGTGTTGATAAAAATAGAGGGGAATGAGGAAATGTCTTATTACGCAAGTCCACGTCCACACCCGTATTTTAACAATGAAAATGAGGAAAATAGTTTTAGAAGTAATGAGGAAGAGCAAGAAATTTTAGCTGCTATCCTCACAGCCGTTAAAAGAGAAGCATCCGCCTATAATCTGTATTATCGCTTAGCTTGTGAAGCACCAACTGTCCAAGAGCAACAAAATTTGCTACGTTCGCTTGAGGAAAAGCAAGATCTTGTCACAACCTTTTCGCACCTTTATGCGGAATTAACAGGAAGTCAATCTACGTTGGAAGTGGAGCATATACCATATGATAACTTCGAAAACGGCGTTCAAAGAGCTTTTGAAATCGAAGCGGAATGTTTTTCTGAATATAAAAGATGCTGCTCTTTGACCAATCAACAACAGGTACTAGAAGTATTTCAGTCTGCCCTTGCGAAGGAGCAAGAGGTTGCAGCCAGATTTGATGTTAGAGAAGAAAAACGAGTGACCATTCGTGACTACGGACCAGGTCCATTCGTTATTGACATCGAAGAAGCTACGAAACAGAACAACACATTCCGAACTGCTCTATGGACTGGAGAACATCTACAAATCACACTAATGAGTATTCCTGTTGGGGAAGATATCGGCTTAGAAATTCATCCGCATCTTGATCAGTTTTTACGAATTGAGGATGGAGAAGGAATCGTACAAATGGGCGATCAAAAAGACCGTTTAACGTTTGAACGTAAAGTGAAAGACGACTTTGCCATCGTCATCCCTGCCGGCAAGTATCACAACCTAACAAATACCGGTAATAAACCGTTGAAGTTATATTCAATTTACGCACCACCTCAACATCCATTCGGGACTGTTCATAAAACGAAAGCAGAAGCAATGCTTGCCGAGGAAATGCATCATTAATAATTAGAAAAAGGATGAGAAATGTCTAAGCGACTTTTTTCTCATCCTTGTTTATTACACCAAACTTTCAATCCTTCTCCCTCTACTTCTCCATTTCTCATACAAGTACTGTACTCCATATAATAAATACGCCTTGTAATGTATGTAAAAGAAGAACTGAATTCTACTTAAGCGATTTAATCGAATGATTTTAAATTTCTTCATGATATCCATCATAATGAAGGCAAATATTCCGTCCGCCAGAACGTTAAGTAGCAAAAACTTTTTAAAACTTCCGTACGAGTATTTTAGCAGCCACATGGAAAAAGGCGCATAGGGCCCAATACTAAATGGGAGCTCATCTTTTAGAAATGAATCTTTCTTATCATAAAACTTCCACCACTTTTTCTTATTTCCATACAAGTGGTTAAAAATCTCAAAAACGATAATGAAAACTCCTGCAACAGAATACCGTTTAAAGTTGCTTTTCCCGATAAATAACAAAGTTAGCCAAGGAAATATAACGATGATCATGTTGAAAAACAGGTGTCTTTTACTAATCAATAAACTCCCCCCTAATTAAATTGTACTTTATTAACATATCCAATTAGATGGAAAAAATTAATTAATTGAATAAAAAAGAGCTAATCATCTAGATTAGCCCCTGCTTTTCGTTAAATATTATCTCGTTCTATTTACTAATTTTAACATCTTCTTCTTTTGAAAAAATGAAGTGATGCACAGAAAATAGCTTGCTTCCATTAATCAACAGATAGACAGCCATTGCTAGAAATGCTAAATCTAGCTCATACCCAGCCATTTGTCCATTACCGAAAATACCAACTGCAAATTTTACTTTTATCATTGCTCCAATCATGACTAATGCGATAAGTGCAGAAATAATTTTTGTACCAAAACCGATAATTAAGGCAAGTCCACCGACTAATTCAATAATTGCAACAACATATGCCATAAAACCTGGTATTCCGATGCTATCAAACCAACCAACTGTATTTTCAATTCCTCCTTGGAATTTATCTAATCCATGTAAGAAAAATAATACTCCAAGCGTAATACGTAAAATAAGTGCTCCTACTTCATGTTTAAACATTGTAACTATACCTCCGTGATGTAATATAACTTTATAATTTTCGATACCATATTGCAGCTGCTTGTACTTCTTCTTGTGTTAATTGATGACCTCTATTTTCCCAATGAAGCTCAACATTAGCACCCGCATCATCTAATAATTTTTGTAGCTCTGCTGATTCCATTGGCGAACAGATTGGATCATTCGTTCCAGCCGCAATAAAAACAGGCGTACCTGTCAAGTCGGGAAGCTCAATTCCTTTTCTAGGCACCATTGGGTGATGAAGAATTGCTCCTTTTAAAGCATTCTTGTAATGGAACAATAGGCTAGCTGCGATGTTTGCTCCATTGGAATAACCGATTGCTATTACGTTGTCACGTTGAAAATTGTACTTTTCTGCAGCTTCATTTAAAAAATCGTTTAATTCTTTCGTACGAAACACCAGATCTTCTTCATCAAACACACCTTCTGCTAATCGTCTAAAGAAGCGAGGCATTCCATTTTCTAATACGTTACCACGTACACTTAAAACCGATGCTTCGTCGTCGATCATCCCTGCTAACGGTAACAAGTCTAATTCATTTCCACCTGTACCATGAAGCATTAATAGTGTAGGTTTGCTTGCGTCTTTTCCTTTATTAAATATATGTTTCATCATTCTTCCCCCTTTAAAGTTCTAACTTGAACAGAAGGTAGCATTTCCTCTAATTTCTTCCGCTTCTCTTCTAACCACGACGGTAATTGTAGACTCTCTCCTAAATGTTCGATAGGTTCATCAACAGTAAATCCTGGTGGGTCTGTTGCAATTTCAAACAAAATTCCTCCACCTTCATGAAAGTAAATGGCCTTAAAATAGTTTCTATCTTTTATTTCAGTAGGGTGATAACCGTTACGTTCAAGTAGCATCTTCCACTCGCTTAGCTCGCTTTCATCACTAGCTCTCCAAGCAATATGGTGAACAGTACCAGCACCCATTAATCCTCGTACGGATGGCAATAACTTAATATCGACTATGTTACCTATGCTTGCACTACTTTTGAATCTTAAATAACCTTCTTCTTCCCCTACCATTTGAAAACCTAACATCTTTTCTAAAACATCTGCCGTTTTATTCGGTTGGGCAGATATTAATGTCGTACCGGCAAACCCTTGAATTGCATGATCACCATTAGTATCTCGATCGACTAACTCTAACACTAATCCATCTGGATCAATGAACTGCATATAGCTTTCTCCGAAACGATTCTTTATCTCATAAGGAATATCGAATGTTTCTAGACGATTTTTCCAGTATGGGAAAGAGCTCTTTGGAATGGAAAAGCTAATAACACCGACTTGACCCATACCGATTCGTCCTTTTAACTGTTTCTCCCAAGGAAAAAACGTTATCACAGTCCCTGGGTTACCAGCTTCATCGCCGAAGTAAAGGTGATACACTTCAGGGCGATCGAAATTTATTGTCTTTTTCACAAGTCTCAAACCTAATACGCTCGCATAAAAATCGATCGTTCTTTGCGCATCGTTCACCATGGCAGTAATGTGATGAATACCTGCTGTTTTTAACATAACTACTCACCCCTATTTCGGTCTTTCTATTGAAAAAATATCACCGATTTTTGCATAATTACTACCTGCTAATCGACTTACCGCTCCTAATCCACGCGGATCTATCTTTCCATCACTATAAATGGACTCATCGACGTGATACTGCTCAACTTTTCCAATAAAAAGATCACAGCCACCTAAATCAATTGCTTGGACTAAAGAGCATTCAAAGCGGACTTTCGCTTCCTTCACACCAGCCACTTTTACTCGTTCACTTTTAACCGGTGTTAATTGTGCTAATGTAATTTCGCTCTCGTCAGGTGGGAGGCTTGCCGCTGTTTTATTCACTTTCTCTACATTCTCCTCATCAACAATGTGAACGACGAACTCTTTATTGTCGATAATGTATCTAGCAGTATCCTTTCGTTCACCTAAGGAGCGTTGGATTGATAATGAAATCATCGCAGGATTAGAGGAAACGATATTAAAATAACTAAACGGTGCTCCATTTAACACACCATTTTTCGATTGAGTCGTAACAAAAGCAACAGGTCTTGGAATAATGCTTCCAATTAGAAATTTATAATTCTCTCTTTCAGACAAATTTTCTGGATTCAGTGATAGCAAAGAAAATGCCTCCTTTTAAAGTTAGTCCAACTTACGAACTGTAAATGGTATTAACCCACTTTCAATTCTGTCGCGAAATTGCTCATATTGAGTTGGTAGCATTAATTGTGCTCCCATCGTTTCAAGTGATTCGTCATGAGCAAACCCTGGAGGATCTGTTGCTATTTCGAATAAAATTTCCCCATGCTCTCTAAAGTAAATCGCATTAAAATAATTTCTATCTTGCACTGGTGTGACAGCAAAACCATGTTCGGTAGCAAACTTTTGCCAATCAAGCTGATCCTCATCATCCTTTGCTCTCCAAGCAATATGATGGACAGTACCTACGCCCATTTGTCCGCGGCCGGTTTTCGTAGTTTTTACATCCACTACGTTACCGATATCACCCTCTGAACGGAAACGTTTATACTCGCCTTCTTCTCCTACAAACTCAAGTCCCATTACTTTATCTAACGTTTCTGCTGTATGTTCCGGTTGTGATGAAAGAAGAATTGCTCCACCAAAGCCTTTAATCGCAACTTCAGGTGTTACATCTCCAAACGTCCAACTGTTCACTTCTCCGTCTGCTCTTTCCACTATTTCTAACTGGAGTCCATGTGAATCCTCAAACTGTAAATAGGTTTCGCCAAAGCGGTCTTCTTTTGTTGTAGTAATATCAAACTTTTCTAATCTCTTTTCCCAAAAGGAAAGAGCTCCAACCGGAACTGCGTAAGTCGTAACTCCAACTTGTCCGTCGCCGATTCTACCCTTATACGCATTTGCCCAAGGGAAAAATGTAATAATCGTTCCCGGCTTTCCACCTTCATTTCCGAAATATAAGTGGTACGTTCCAGGGTCATCAAAGTTAACGGTTTGTTTCACTAAACGTAATCCTAACACACCTGCATAAAAATCTACGTTTTCTTGCGGGTGACCGACAATCGCTGTAATATGATGAATTCCCATTGTTTTTTTACCCATCTTTAAACACTTCCTTTTATTAAATGTACGTAACAAATTCACTAACTGGCTTCCGATAGCCTCGAGGCTTGCGACTAGCTACCTTTTCTTTTCCAATCGTAATCATCAGTGCTATTTCATATTGTTCGTCAACCTTTAATATTTCTCTCACTTTTTCAGCGTTAAATCCGATCATTGGACATGTATCCCAACCTTTTTCCTTGGCGGCTAACATAAATAACATCGCGGAAAGTGATGCATTACGAATGGCGTCATCTCGTTGGAATTGTGCACCACTTGTCTCGTAAAAAGAAACCGTATCTTGAACCATATGATCGTATTCTTGTTTATTTACAATCCCTAACATTTTTAAGCCTTCATATATTTCTGGGGCTTGTTTGTATGCTTTTTTATCTCCAAGGACAATGATAACAGCTGAAGCAGATGATACTTTATATTGTCCATTTGCCGCTTCACGCAACTGCTCTTTTTTATTTTGGTCTACAACAGTAACATAATGACTATGCTGCAAGTTAAATGCGGAAGGACCGAATTTTACTAATTCAAAAATTTCCTGTAACTCTTCTTTTTTAATTGAAATATTCGGGAGAAAATTACTAGCAGAACGTCTCTCTTTTACTAATTGGATAAAATCAGTCATTTTAAAATCTCCTTACTTTTTCAAAATCTTGAAATCGAGATATAAACTTAAAAAAATATAACTGCAGATCGAAACAATCTTGAATTCGAGATATTAAACAAAAAATATGAAACGAAAAATTATCTTGGCTTCGAGATAATAATACTAGCTTAGCGAAAAGTTGTCAACAGTTTTAAATAAAAACTTTAAAAACATTTTTATTGGAGAGAGCATTGTCGTCCCCCTCCTTTCGTAACCGCTAGAGCATCAACGACTTACACATGCTCCTTTCATTCATTTTTATTTTTAATATATATCTTCTCAGTAGAAAAATTTAAAACACGTAAAAGCTGCTCCCCCATATAGGATGGTGACGTTGGAAAATCATCTTCAATCCATTGGAGAATGATGCCGATAATACCATTAATACGATATGTAATAAAAAGCTCTATGTCAATACTAGGATCAATGTTAGTAACATCAAATTCAAACTCTTCACGAAAATATTTATCTAGTTGATTGGAAAATCCTTCTTGAAAATTTGTGGTCGATGCTTGCCTAAGCATCAGCTTATAAAACTGTCTATGTTCTATAAAATGATCGAATAAAATAATCGAATTGGAAGGGAAGTCATGAAAGTTTATTACCGATAAATCTTCATATGGTTTCCGGAATACTTCTTTCATTTTATCAAACATATTTTCTATTACTTCTTCTAATAACTCCTCTTTTTTCTCATAATGTGCATAAAAAGTTCCGCGATTAAAACCGGCTGTTTTCACTATTTCTGTAATAGTAATATCGTGAAAATTCTTTTCTTCCATTAAATCTATTAAAACTTCATGAAACTTTTCCTTCGTTCTTATAACACGTTTATCAGGATATGGAATAGACATAACATACCTCCTTTACACTTTTAACATACAAAATTAATATTTTTGTACGATAACATACATTTCCTTCATTATTGCATATTGAAACGTTTTCATACATCTTTTATGCTTAGGATGTAGCCGATATCTTTAATTCAAGATAATAGATTAACAAAGGAGAGAAATCAAATGAACTTTGAAGGTAAAGTAGTCATCGTTACAGGTGCAGCAGGTGGAATTGGGAAAGAAGTTGTTCGTAAATTAGCTAACGCACAAGGAAAAGTGACATTAGTAGATTTAAATGAGGAAGCTGTTAAAGCTGTACAAGCTGAGCTTGGTTTAACGGAAGAAAATAGTTTAGTCGTTAAAGCAGATGTATCTAATGAAGAAAACGTAAAAAATTACGTTGATCAAACAGTTGCGAAATTCGGTCGCATTGATGGGTTTGTAAATAATGCAGGTGTGGAAGGCCCAGCAAAACCACTTGAAGAAGTAACAGAAAAAGATTTTGACTTCGTTTACGGCATTAACGTAAAAGGTGTACTTTTCGGTTTAAAATATGTACTACCAGTAATGAAGGAGCAAAAATCAGGATCAATCGTTAACACTGCATCCGTTGCAGGCTTAATCGGTTCCCCAAGCATGGTTTTATACAACTCTTCTAAACATGCAGTTATGGGTATTAACAAAGTAGCTGCTTTAGAAGCAGCAGCATATAACGTTCGTGTTAACACAGTAAACCCTGGTGTTATTAATACACAAATGATGCGTAACATTGAATCAAACGTTGCCCCAGGTGCAGCAGAAGCAGCACAAGCAGCTTACAACGACGCAGTACCGATGAAACGTTACGGAGAACCACAAGAAGTAGCAAACGTTATTGCCTTCTTACTTTCTGACGAAGCTTCTTATGTGAGCTCATCTTCTTACACAATTGATGGTGCTTTATTCAACGTATAATTTATTTGATTGTGGCTGTCCATATTATTTGGGCAGCCATTTGCTATGTAAATAAGTTGGTACATGAGTTGTTCTCTTCATGTTTAACATTATTAAACCAACGATAAGCTTCAAACTACCATCAATCATTGCAAAAATTAGAAAAGGAACACTATTCAAAAATAAAGCAATCACTCCATTTAAAACGGTTAAAAATCCTAACAGTAACATTATTTTTCCTTGTGAGAAATAAAAACCAAAAAAGTGTATTCCAACGACTATAAAAATACATAACCAGAACAGTCTTAAATCGTTAAAGCCTATTATCAATCCGCTAGCTGTACATAGTACTACATTTAATAATATGGACACATTATCCATATTATCTTGAAATTTAGTACTTTTCCCATAAGCCAATTTTCGATTAACAAAAGGTAGACACAAAATAAGTATGAAGCCAACAAAATATCCGATTCCAAATAAATACGGTTGTATTAATAAATCTCTTCCGATTAACGAAGAGATTATAATAATTAGTCCGATGTACATTAACCAGACTCCGCAAGTTCTTTGCGTATTATACTCCCTCTTAATACTCGTTTTTGGCAACCATATCCCTCCAATTACGAAGTTCCAAAAGATTAACTTTGCATTCGCTTATTCTAAACTTTTTAAAAATTTATGCCCTGCCATAATGAAATATACGATGACCATAAATAAAAGCAACAAACGAATAAAGGGGCTAGTAACGATAATAGCAACTGTAACGAAAGTTATTACAACAATTGAACTAATTGATGCAAATTTTATGTACCGAATATAATTTTCCGACAACTCTGGCTCCTCTTTATACTTCCATCTCTGTAATAATAAAGCGCTCTCCTTTGGAGCAAAATATGTCCAAATTAAAATTCCATACAAAGGTAATAAAAATATAATTTCTATTATTAACTCCCCCATTTTCGGTCCCTCCTTCATCCTATACAAATACTATCTTTTTCATACGTGTAAAAAGGTAAGAAGTTTCAACTTAATTCTAATACTCTATTTCTCTTAAGGAATTGAACGAGATTCAAAAAATGATAGAAAGTGTTGAATTTTAATAAAAAAAAACAGTCCACAACTAAGTAGACTGCGATGGTTATTTATTTTTTAAACTCGTTCAATTAAGTCGATCGAATTATTCCGTGTCGAATTCACTTTTGGTGAAACTTCGTAAGCTATCATTTCATCCGAATTATACGGAATGAGTAACGATTTTAGCTCCGTCTTATCTTTAGTTGCTGGATCTAGCCATATGGATTGCTTCTCTTTCGGTAAAATAACCGGCATTCGATCGTGTATATCAGTCAATAAATCATTTGGTTCTGTCGTCAAAACCGTGCACGTGTGAACCGCCTCCCCTGAAGGAGCTTTCCACGTATCCCATAGTCCCGCCACTCCAAACAGCGAGTCATCCTTCATTTTTATACGCATAGGTATTTTGGCTTTCCCATCCCGCTTCCACTCGTAAAAAGAATCCATCGGAATAAGACACCGTCTTTGATAAAATGACCTTTTAAAACTTGGCTTTTCATCCACTGTCTCTGAACGAGCATTGATCATTTTGGAAGCCATTTTCTCATCCTTCGCCCAAGACGGTATGAGTCCCCATTTTAAATGCCCCATTCGGTTATTTGTTCCATCATTAATAATGGACACGATTTGTTGCGTAGGAGCGATATTGTAACTATTGGCGAAAAGTTCTTCATCAAACGCTAGCTGAATATCAAACTCACTAATTAAATATTCAAATGTTGTTATTAGCGTAAAGCGGCCACACATTTAAAAACACCCTTTCATGAAACATTACAGAATTGCAACGATTAATAGAATAACTCCAACTATCGGAAAAACCTTCCATCCTAAACGTTGCATCGACAAATAAAATTCAGATGGCTCGGGATCTCTAACGTCCAAAAAATTTCGTAAATAAAAGAAAAAGAGTGGAAACTTTCTATCAAAAGCAGTATAACCAAATAAAAAGAACACAATTAGCAATAACGGTACATCCCCACGAATTACTTCGTTTTCATGCATAGCAACATCGACTACATGTTTAAGCGGTATGACATAATCTTTCGTAAACGGGGAATTGTTATTATATCCAATGCGAATTATCGCATCCTCTTCTATAAAAGGTTCCCCATTTTCACTTGTTAAAAAGAAGTAATCTGGAGAATACATTCCTTCGAACAACAATAATCCTTTTTCATCTTTTATACGTACCTTCTCATTACCCCAATTATTTGTAGACGTAGTAACTGTATATTGGCGTTTTATTTTACTAGGGAGAAGGTACGTGACATTTTTCGTCTCCCCATCTTCGCCTTCTTTAACTAATAGATGAATAGGCCCATAAGTATGTTTACCAATGTAGTGTGTAGTAGACCCATCTACTTTCTTCTCCAAAAAAGTTTGGTGAACCTCTCCCACTAATTGCTAACACAATTTGAAGGAGCATCTCTTATCTTAAATACAGTACAAACAAAGCTAATAGGTCACCGCCGGTGCCTCCATTGCCTTTGTTAGACTAATGAATGAAGATAAGGTCTGATTTGTTCTATTTGCCAAAACAGGAACTTTTGCCTGTAAAGACAACCATACCTTTTCAGGTAAGGATTTTTGGTAAGCGCGTATAAAATATCGTGCTGCGATATTGTAACTAGCTGAAAGATCTGCATGATAAACTTTACCTGTAGTAAATACAGCAAGGTCTTTCTTATCGTTTCGTTCCACTTTTCCAGAGCCATCAAATGCTAATGCGCTAGTATTGCGTGGATTTACCCTGGATATTCTAATCCCTACATAGTTAGCCATTTCTTTGACTTTGTTTTGAATAGCTGTTTTACGCCAATAACGTAGTTTGAAACGAAGTTTCTTTGCTCCCCAAAAACCTTTCGGGACTCTCATTTTGTTAAGATATTCGAATACAATAACTTCACATTTGTTTTCTTTCGCAAATTTCACAATTTCATGACACGTATGATTAATAATGTGTTTTTGCAAACCATGGATTTGTCGCCAATAATTAGGTGCAGCAGCCCAACCGGATTCACGCTGAACTTTTCGAAGCTTATTTGTCATCCGATACAAACGGTCTTTTTCTTTCGCCTGATTAATAAACTTTCGAGCCAAGACAGTGCCCTTTGCATCCACGATGGAACAAACTGCAGAGTTTGTGATTCCTAAATCTACTGCACATACTTTTTGGCTATTGATTTCTGTCTTACTTAGAGCCACCCTGTTCGAATAACTGATGTTTAAGAAATATTTTTTCCCAACTTTAACAAGCTTGGGGTTATGTTCTTTCCAGCTCCAGACATCTCGTTTATATAAATCTTGTTTTCTAAACTCTATGTCCACCCATACCCAATCATTATGATGAAACACCTTGATACGGGCAGTAGTGTCTGAAGTTCTTTGGAACATATTAGTTTTGTAAAACACCGGAAATTCTTTGTGTTCTAGTTGTAATCGAGGTGGTCTCTTGTTAAATCTCTTCCCTTCAGAAAGAGTTATTTCCTTCTCCTTTAACCAATTTTTATAATTCGAACGATAGCTTTTTACTTTCCCGAAAGCAGTAGCTATTGCACTTCTTCTAAAATAGGAAGGAAATTTATAAAAACGCTGATTAAATTCTTTATATTTTGGAAGGGGATTTGATTTAGTGGTATGTATTAGCTTTTCTACTGCTGAGACAATAGACTTCGTAGAAATGTCACTCAAATCATCAAACTCGTTGTCTATAACATTTATAATAAATGCTAATGCTTCGTTATAAATATTTAATGTGGGATCGAAAATTCTCGAATGATTCGTAATCTTATGACGTAACGTTTTAGCCATTATCATCACTAACCACCCCCTCTTTACGAACGTTTGTTCTATACCGAAGTATACCATTTTCCTATTATTTTGTAAATATATGAGGGGATTAAACATGAGTGATTACAAATAGAACAAACATTCTTATTATAGATTGACCTATCATTTAATTGCTGTAACAAAATACCGACATAAAGGGATACTGAAAATATAATGAACAGCTTGAAGAAGATCACAATAGAACAACAAGGAGAGTAAGACCTTAGAGCCTAACCCCCACTAAATCATAGAATTTTGAAGGGGAATGCGGCACTAATATTTTGTTCAAATTCCATTCCTTTTGAAAAAAAGATGAAGAAATAAAAAATCGATATGCTAATAATAAGGATTGCTAGTATGAATTTCACATTCTTATTCTTTGCGATTTCCTTCCATTGTTCCGTTTTTATATAGACTCCCCCTATGAAACTGTGTTACTTTATGTACGATTATTGATGATTAAAGTTGCAAGTTTATTTAGATAAATTAATCCAAAGTCTCTTAATAACGTTACCATCATCCTCAACGAAGTCTGTATCTGGTTCACCACCGTTTTTTATGATCACTTTATATGACGCTTCATTCGTTTCATCACAAACGACAAGTGCTTTAGTAATGCCTAAGTCTTTCGCCTTCTCAAGTGATAAAGCTAATATTTTCGTTGCATACCCTTTTCTTCTTTCGGACGGCCGAATTCCGTACCCAATATGCCCACCTTGATATAACAAAAATTCCGTTAACCGATGGCGTATATTTACCGCTCCTAGCACTCTATTATTTTCATTAATTAACCAAAACGTACTGTCCGGTCCCCAGCCCTTAGGAAGGTTTACCCCATTTTCATGGTCTTGTATAAATTGAAGCATCTCTTCGAAGTTTGACGGGTCCCTTTGGATAACCCAAGGGACCATATTTTCCCCACTATCGACCCATTCTTGGTAGAAAGATAAATATTCCTCTTTGAGTTTCATCGTTGGTTTAATTAAATGTAGTTGTTCCATCCTCTATAGCTCCCTTTTTTGGTGAATACGGCTTTTATCTAGTGTTCTATGAAAACAATTGATGCACTTCGTGATTTTTATGCTGCACTTGGAAAATTAATTGACGCACTTCCAGAAGCTGGCCCCAAGCTTAGACGATGCACCTATCCCGTACAACACTCAATACACTAAAAAGCGCTAATCATTTTACTTTGATTAGCGCTCCCCTATATTAAACGGCTCGCCTTCAAAAACAACGGTAGCGAGTTTCCCCACTTTTTCCTCTTCCAGTTCCAAAACGAATGTTCTTGGAATTGCTATATCGTTACAATTGTCTGATTGGGTAGTTGTATGTATCGTTAAAATCGATTCATCCTCATTCCATTCCATCTTTTTAACACGTTTCGGACAGGAACTTTCGATGGTGTGCAAAAAGAGAATAGTAGACTCATCGAAATTAATAGTAGGTGCTTTTCCTTCTAGGTTAAATTCACCCCACAGATCATCAAGTGTTTCTGTTCGATCGGCTATTTTTACTAACCTACTCCCAATTGAGTGATCCACTGGACCATTTTGTTCCGAATGAATCACACTTTTACTCGGTAATTGATTACTACAAGCTATCAAACTTACAGAAAAAAGTAACACTAGCATAACTTTAAATTTATTCACCTGGCAACTCCTCCCTCGAGTAAACACATCAATTTTTCATCCGGCCTTGCAAAATCGCTTTTTTCGATTACTTCCAAAAATAAAGCCTTTAACTTTTTAGCGGACTCTTGTATATTTTCACTATTAGTTTCATTTGGATAGGTTAGAAGATATTTTCTAATAAAACTAGGGTCCAAAGTGTCGTAGGCTTTAAACTGGTGAAGTTTTTTGTTTTCATTCAGCGCCTGCACCTCAAGAATAAATCCTTGTAACATTTCAATTATTTTCATTGCGTAAATAAGATTATTTCGTTTTAACTCAATATTTAACCTTCGCATAAAATACACAAACTCAAAAGCGATATCTGGTGTAACGTAATATTTTACTTGTCTATTAGAAAAACGCTCGTGCTCAAAATTCATATTTTTTAGTACAATACCCGTCTTATCAACTAACACCTTCCATAACGGAGATCGAACATTTAAATAGGCAGTCGGTAATGTTGAAATATTAAACTCTAAACCATTTTCTAAAATAGCAATAATAATATACACTTGCTCACTATGTCTTTTCGCTTTCATATAAGCAACGTTGAACTCTCCTAAGCATTGGAGAACGTAATCTTTCAACTGCTCTACCTCTTCAACCGTGCATACCATTAAATCAATATCTGAAAACTCATCACGGTAGCCCTTTACCCCTGATCCTAATTGAACAACTCCTTCAACTAAATCAGACTCCTCCAATTGTTTCACTAATTTTTGAAAATACAATTCTCTCTCTTCCACACTATACATGCTACACCCCTTCGTTAAATTTCACTGAGCTTTTGTAGTAAAACCAAAAACTTGAAAAAAACGTTAGTAACGCAGTACCACCTAAAATAAATACACCATCCCAATATGAAGACTTCCCGGTTACTACCCAAACTTGATATATAATCGTTAAGATTGCTGATACGACGACTATACCCCATAATAGTGAAAGAATATTTTGTTTTATGTCCGCTGCAATTCCATCTGTGGTACGGTATTTTATCATTGCTATTTTCTTTAATGAGAAAAGTAATAGTATGATGGAAGTTAGTAATAATAGATAATCCATCGCATCCACCTTACTTTGTTACCTCTTGAATATAGGACTCCATATATTTTCTATATACATCCGTTAATCCCTCTGGCAAATTGTTTAAGTGAAAATATTGTAAAGCTTTTGACTCGCTTTGATCCATCTCAATATTTCCTTTCACATCACGTGTTTGGTAAACAGCTGTGACCGAATATAATTCATCCCCATTACTGACCTTTAAATAAAATTCAGCACCTGAGTAAACTCCTAGTAGTTTCAATTCACCAATATCTAGCCCTGTTTCTTCTTTCACTTCTCTTCTCGCAGTTTCCTCTAGACTTTCTCCTAATTCCATAATTCCACCTGGTAACCCCCAGCCTCCGTCATGGCGATGTTGCAACAACACTTGATTCTGTTCATTTATTATTAATACAACCGAACCTGGTAATATTAAAGGTCGGTGCCCGACTAACTTTCTTAATTCCATTACGTATTCCATATATAGATCCCCCTTTTGCTATTCGTACTCCTCTTTCTATTAACTAATAATTTCCACATAAAATGGAAAAATCCTCTGTAAAAAAAATTGCCACTTTGAAAACATAATTTAAATCTTCTTATGCTCTCCTCCTTTTTGCTTCAAATAAACTCGAACTTACACCAACCCGAATGCTAGTAAGGAAATTATTATGTTAAAAAAAAGCTGTGGATGGACTACTGCTTTCACTTTATTTGCGATAAACCCCATTTTATTTGCGGTACTCCTTTTTTATTTGCGATACTCCTTTTTTATTTGGTACTGTCAATAATTATGTGTAAGTATTTGTACTCAATGAGTTATATGGTTTTGTTAGTGGAGGATTCAGGCAGCCTCGGCTGCCTGAATCCTCCACTTTTAGGCTTTGGGATACCGCTCCTCAAACATTTTTAAAATTTGATCATGAGCTAGGCCGAATCCACTTAGTTTTCTTCTTGACCAGCGCTCGTTATAGTCGATAGAGGTCAGGTACGTAATCTTTTCAGCTGCTTCAATGTTCGGCAGGCTATTCATGGTTTTTAACCTCTTGCGGATTTCCTTAATGGTACGCTCAATAAGATTTGTAGTGTAGATGTACTTTTGGATTTCCTCAGGGTAGCGTAAAAAGGTTAAGAGTACTGGAAGGTCTTCTTCCCAGGAAGCTATTTCTCGACTGTAGCGCTTTTTCCATTTCTCCCTGAGCTCTCCGAACGCTTTTTCAGCTTCTACGTATGTGCTTGATGTATAGACTTTTTTTAAATCAGTACTTAGCTCAGCTTGATCCTTCTTACGTGCTTTATTCATAGTGGAACGGACCTTGTGTATTACACAACGTTGAACATCAGCTTTTGGAAAGATGGAACGAAATGCCTCTTCGAGACCAGTCAGTCCGTCAAAAACGCCTAGCAGTACTTCCTGTACTCCTCTGTTGCGCAGGTCCTGGAGGATTTCCTTCCAACCATTTGAAGATTCTATTCCTCCGACATAAAAACCAAGGATTTCCCTGTGGCCTTCCGGAGTAATTCCTAGAACAATATAGACAGCTTCTTGGGCTACTGTATCTCTACGAATCTTTACAAACAAAGCATCAAGAAATAAAGCACAATAGCGCTTCTTTAAAGGGCGGTTCTGCCATTCAATCACATCCTCCATCACGGCAGATGTGATATTCGATATGGTGCCAGGGGAATATTGTTCCCCAAGCAAGTTTTTCAAGATACTCCCTACCTGACGGACTCCAACCCCGTGTTGATAAAGTTGAACAACGAGCTCATCTACTGCAACCATTCGCCTTTGATAAGGCTCAAACATATTAGTCGTGAACTCACCTTTACGATCGCGGGGAACAGCCAGATCTTCAACGCGGCCATACATAGTGTCGAGAGTCCTCGGATAGTATCCATTACGGGAATTTCCTTCTCCGACAGGTTCGTTCTCTAGTACACTCTTGATCTCCTCGCGCAAGATAGTTTCTATTTTCTCCTTTAGGAGATCCTGCATGGAAATTTTTAAGATAGTGGCTAAATCTAATTTATCTGTGTTAAAATGGGACATGGATAAAGTACTCCTCTCAAAGGTTATTGTGGTGATAACTCAGAGAGTACTTTGTCCTTTTTTATTTGTCTAGCAAAAGGTCTTACACATACTTTTATACATCATCTTTTATTTGCGATAAGCACCCTGTTATTTGCGATAAGCTCCCTGTTATTTGCGATAAGCTCCCTGTTATTTGCGATAAGTACCCCTTCTATTTGCGGTAGCCCAGTATGTTATGAAATTAGGACACAATCTTATATATGTTGTAAACAATAATAAAAAAGCGGCCCAAAAAGTCAGTCACCACTAACTTTTTAAACCGCTTTTTTTCCATATTTTACGCTTCGGATGCATTACTTTTCAACATATCATACGCACGAATTACTTCTTTCGCAATTTCACTATTTTCCTCTAATTTGCTAACTGTCTTTAGAACATATTCCGGTCCATGTTCTTTAATCATACTTTGAATTTCCATCGCTTCTTGGTCTTCTGGATTGTCAAAAAGAAGAGCTGCGGCAATTGCTTTTGCCAAGTTCTCAAATGGTAACCCAGCTTTTTCTGCTTGTGTTGCAGGACGAATAAGTCTATCTTCCGGACCTAGTTTACGAATTGGAGAACGTCCAACTCTTGTTACGCCATCATTTAAAAATGGATTTTTGAATCGTTCAATATTTTTATTAATGTAAGATAGGTGTTCTGTTTCATCAATGCCGTATTCTTTTACTAAATAAGCACCTGTTTCTTTTAATGTTTCTCTAACCTGGTTGGCAACTGCGTCATCTGCAAGGGTCTCATCGATAGTTGATTTTCCTGCTAAATATCCTAAATATGCGATTACCGCATGTCCAGTGTTTACGGTAAATAGTTTTCGTTCAATAAACGGAGCAAGGTCTTCTACAATTGTCATACCTTCAACATGTGGAATCGACTCTTTTGCCTCTACAACCCATTCATAGTACGGCTCCACGAGTACATCGAGCGAATCTTGGTCTTGAATTGGCACGATGCGGTCAACTGCAGAATTAAAGAAGTGAACTTTCCCTTCGATTTTCGCTTTTGTTTCTTCGTCTAGATTGTCTAAAATGTGTTGCTTAAGTATATCTGTTGCACCAATTTGATTTTCACAAGCAATAACGTAAAGCTTTTTTTCATCGGTTTGAGCAACGCGCTCTGTAATTCCACGAGCCATTAAAGGTGCAATTCTCGGTAAAATGTTTGGGCCGATTGCTGTCGTTAAGTAAGTAGCTTCTTTAATGGCAGTGATAACTTCTTGTTCTTGTGTCATGTTGTTTAATCCGGAAACGTTGTCGATTTGAATCGTTTCCTTTTGATTCGTAGCTAATACAACTTTATAGCTTTTTTCTTCGTTTAGTTTATTTATTATTTGTTCAGCAATATCAACAAAAGTTACATGGTAACTTGATTGAGAAAATAATGCCCCAATGAAACCTCTACCGATATTTCCTGCTCCAAAGTGAACCGCTTGTTTCAACTTCATCATTCCTTTATCAAATTATTTTGAAGATAGTCTAAAAACAAATCTTCTAACTTCCGTCGAATGAGTGCTTCGTTGGAAGATGAATAAATCATCATCGATACATCACTTTCGATTAAACTCGTACTAATCATGCTAAGTATTTCTTGTTCTCTTTCACTCATATGTACCGGAGCTAGCATTAGCAACAAGCTTTTCATTTGTACTTCCTGGCCATCCATTCCTTTAATTGTGTAAGGGGTGTCGATATGTGCAATTTGGAATATAAGTTCTTTTATATGATTATCACGACAATGAAATAGCGCCATATTCGTATTAGGGATACCAAGGCCGCCCTGTCTTTCCCTTGCCATTAATTGTTGTACAACACTAGAAGTATTTGTATGTAATCCCTCTTGTTCCGCGTCTTTTACTACTTCTTTTATCGTGTTCCAGTGATCATCAACATTTTGCTTTCGAACGACTCTTAAATTATTTAAAATAGAATCCATACTAGACTGGACATCTTTTATTTCTTGTAGAAGTACTTTTACATCCGTTCGATCATGTTTAAACGTATCTTTTTGATCCGTGTTTAAATAACTTTTTTTCCGTGTTACTTTTTCTATATTATTTTGAAGGTAACTTTTAATCGTATCGATATCTTCCTCACGTAACAAAGGGCTTACTAAAATATAATCAACATTTGTAAAAGGTAGTCTTACTGTTGATATGACAACATCGTATTCATCCAAAGTAGCGCTTTGAAAATCATTTATAGATAGTATTTCTATATCTTTAATTTCCATTAATTCTTTTTGAATTCTACTTGCTAGCATTTTTGAAGCACCTATACCAGTCGGGCAGACGACTACAGCGTTTATTTTAACTTCCTCTTCATTCATTAAAAGTGCTGAGCCAAAATGAAGAACGATAAAAGCGACTTCATCTTCAGGAAAATCGATGTCTATAAATACTTGTTCCAAGCTCTTTTTCACAGCCATAAATAGAACTGGGTATTTCCTTTTTATCTCATCTGTTAACGGATTAAATATATCTAGTTTTTGCTTAATCCGAAAAATAGAAGGCTCCATATGTGCTAATAAACCTTGATAAAGCGAAAAATCATGTGATAAATTTACATGCAGCTTTGTAGAGATGTCTTCAATTACTTTCTTTATTAATTTTCCTAAATGAACGCTATCGTATAATACGACGTCTGTACCTTGAACTTTCGAGCCCTTTAGTATGACAGTTAGAAAATGCCGATCACTTTTACTAATCTGCATATATAGTTTTTCTTCTAATTCATTACAAATATTTTCTATTAAACGATATTCAGCAGTAAGTTCATTTTCCGAATCATACTCTTGAGTTAAAACATAATTATTTTTTGTTCGTTGAATGGTAATACAAATGTGAACGACGAGGCCAATATAGTCACTGTCTGCTAATCTCGCTTGATCTTTCTGCATTTTTTGATTCACTAGCTGATCAATCATTAATAAATCTCTTGGAGAAAAATATCCAAGAATCTCTTTATTAGTGTATTTTCCTTGTTGAAGTTGATATAAGCTATCTATTAATTCTTCATAGAAATAAACTAAAATATAGCTGGCTAGAGCGTGCCTTTTGTTCGCTTCTTCGGCAATGAGTTCAATCCCAACGCCTCTTTTTTTTATAAGCTTAATAGAAAATTTCCGTAGCCACTCTGCTAATTCATCTACATATGTTGCTAAAGTTGCTCCACTAACACCAATATCATGAGCCAGCCCTTGTATTTTAAAGGACGGACCTTCATGTAGTAAAGTAAGGAGCAAGTTTAACTTTCGTTCTTCAGGAGTTATATCAGTCGGATGTATAGTAGCTAAATTTTGGATTAGCTTATAAATATCTTCATTTTTACCTTCAATAAAAAGACCATCGTTAGCAGTACGATTTAATTGCAAATGAAATTTATCTAATATTTTTTCTATCGATTTTAGATCCCGTTGGACCGTTCTTCCACTAACATTTAAAAACGAAGATAGTGTTGAAACGGTATGCTTTCTAGAAGTTCTCACAATTAAATTGATAATGTTTTTTTCCCTCGAGGTAATAAACATTCTCTTCACTCATTTCATTTATTTAAGCGAAAACGTAGAAAAAAGTACAAGAGAAAGGCAGGAATTCCCGCCTTTCTAACTATTACTTACTATTAATAATTTCTTTCAGTTCTTTTACCGTTTTTGCTTGTACCATTTTATCAACATTTTCCTGTTCCGAACAAATGATAGCAATACCAGAAAGGATGTCTAAATGAGTTCCGTCTTTACCAGCAATACCGAAGATTAGTTTTGCCTGTTCACCGTTAAAGTCTACCCCGTTCGGTACTTGAATCACCGTAAAGCCTGATTTAATAACCGCTTTTTTCGCTTCTTCTGTACCGTGTGGAATAGCTACATTATTCCCCATGTAAGTAGATGTCATATTTTCACGGTCAATCATGGCATCTACATAACTATCTTCAACGTATCCTGCTTTTACTAGCACTTCTCCAGCAAAACGGATTGCTTCTTCTTTATTCGCAAATTCTTTTCCGATAAAGATGTTTTCTTCTAATAACATATCGTCATCGTTATCCATGTTAGGCTCTACGCCTACTGCATCTTCTTGTGATTCCTCGATAAGCTCAGCCTGTTCTCCTGTAATATCATTTTGTAACCTTGCAATTAAATGATCGTACTCAGGACTAGATAAGAAGTTATCTACTGAAATGTGAAAAGCAGTTGGTATTTTATTTTGGGCACGAGGTGTTAATTCTTCTTGGGTGATAACGACTTCCGTGTCAGCTGGGATGTTACTGATTGCAGTATTAGTAACGTTTATATTTAAGCCAGCTTCTTTCACCTTTTTACGAAGAAGAGAAGCACCCATTGCACTTGATCCCATACCTGCGTCACATGCAAAAACGATTTTGTTTACTTCTGTTGGGAAAGTTCCGTTGTTAGCCGCTACTGCTGTTTCATTTGAATCAGAACCTTTTTTCCCTTTCATTTCCTTCATCTTTTTCGTTGCTTCATTTATATCTTCTTCCGTTTGCTTACCTGTTTTAAGAATGATGGCAGATATTATAAACGAAACAGTTGTTGCGACAGCAATTGCTGCTATGTTCGCTACATACGCCATTCCTTCTGGCGGAGTTACAGCCATAATTGCTAAAATACTACCTGGAGATGCCGGAGCAACAAGTCCTCCACCTAAAAGTACTAGTGTAAAGACGCCACTCATACCACCTAAAATAACAGAAACGAGAAGCATCGGCTTCATTAAAACGTACGGAAAATAAATTTCGTGAATTCCACCGAAGAAGTGGATGATTCCAGCTCCCGCTGCGGATTGTTTCGCCATTCCTCTTCCAAATATCATAAATGCTAATAACACACCAAAACCTGGTCCTGGGTTTGCCTCTAGTAGGAATAGAATGGAACGTCCAGCACTTTGAACTTGTTCTAATCCTATAGGCGTCATAACTCCGTGATTAATAGCATTATTTAAAAACAGAATTTTTGCTGGTTCAATGAGGATACTCGTTAAAGGAAGTAATCCCGCTGCAATTAACCAGTCAACACCTGCTACTAAAACTTTTGTGAACGCTTGCACAGCAGGGCCTATACCTAAAAATGCAAGAACAGCAAGTATTCCACCAAGAATACCAGCAGAGAAGTTGTTAACGAGCATTTCAAAGCCTGATCTAACTTTCCCTTCGATTGTTTGGTCAAACTTTTTCATAACGTATGCACCAAGTGGTCCCATAATCATTGCGCCTAGGAACATCGGTGTATCAGGAGCTCCGACGATAACCCCCATCGTTGCAATAGCACCTACTACACCACCACGTTGGTCGTGTACTAATTTACCACCTGTATAACCAATTAATAGAGGTAACAAGTAAGTAACCATTGGTCCTACTAAACTTCCGAGCTTTTCATTCGGGAAGAAGCCAGTAGGAATGAATAATGCCGTAATTAATCCCCATGCAATAAAAGCACCGATATTAGGCATTACCATAGAACTTAAAAAGTTACCGAACTTCTGAACTGCAACTTTAATATTTGATTGAGCCATTGTATACTTCCTTTCATTCATTAAAAAATAAATAATACTCATTTATAATGATAGAATAGCTGTAGACTGTTATTCAACGTAAAGGAAAACTAACTTTGTCGCGAGCTCGATGACAAACGTAACGTTTCTCATTAATAATTGTTATACTTTACTAAAATGTAAATTATATGCTGAGATATAGCCCTATCAAAGATAAAAAGCCGTTGAATTATCAACAGCTTTTTATCACTACCTTATTTTAATGTTTGTAAAAACTTCCTTGTTTCCCTCGGTGTCTTTAAAACGATGACATTTTTCTCTTTTGATAATTGCTTAAGCTTATTTATCACTTCGGGTCTTTTCGTTTTTGGATAGTTCCAAATCCATTTTATAAATGAAAAATCTATCCTTTCTTCGCAGCCTTCTCCCATATCTGGTCTTGTTTTTTTACGGTATTTTACCATTCTTTTAAAAGCACGGTAAACACAAATCGTTCGATGATAATCGAGCAGAATTATTGTATCGGCCGCTTGAAGTCTTATATCCATCGTCGCACCGTAGTTGCCGTCAATAATCCATTGTTCATTTTTTACTAATTCATTTTGAACCTGGATTTGTTCCTCTCTCGGAACACCAACCCAATTCGGTTTCCACAACAATGCATCTAGATGAAAAACCTTTATTCCTAATTTTTCACCTAGATGTTTTGCCAATGTAGATTTTCCCGCTCCTCCAGAGCCAATGATAATAATCTTTTTCATTGTACCTCCCCTGAACCTATTTAAAGGTTAAGATAATTATTGCTAAAGCAAAGTTTATTATAGCCCACCTCTTAGTTTGCTTAATAACTCGTTCATCTTCTTTACGTAAATCTTCAAAAAATGTAAGAGTATAGTAAAAACTTATAACAGCAAATACGACAATGAACATATTAGCCAAGTCTGTATTATCAATAAAACCAATAGTAAACAATTGACACCATCTCCTCTAACATTCTTTCGTTACACAAAGGTTTCAAGAAACAAAAAAACTTTTAAGCTTTTTCAGTCGAGGATTATCTAATTTTTTTACACACATAAATCATTTCATGACTATCTTTCGTTAAGGGAGTTTCTTTCCAATCACCATATACGTTTATTATTTCAAAACCATGCAAACGTAATGTTCTTTCCATTTCTTTCGGGTATACGTATCTTAAACTAATGTTTGTTCTCTTTTCGTCAATAATCTGTCCTTCTTTGTTTTTGTACTTTCGAATCGTCGTATAGTGTTGAATTTGCTGAAGCGAATCATAGTGGCTGATCGTATACACATCGACTAACGCTTCATTGTCCGTGTAGGAACGCCAATATTCTTCTGAGGTTGGTTGTAGCAACTCTTCCGCACTTGGGAAACGAGTACCAAAAATGAAAATGCCGTTCATTTCTAAATGGTTATTTACGGAAGACAATAACCCATCCTGATCCTCATTGGTAAGGAAATGTTGAAATGAATTCCCAACTGTATATAGGAGATTACTCTTCAAACCTAAGTTTAGATTAGAACAGTCCTGTTCCATCCAATTTATATCAACATTAAGATTGGTAGTTTTGTTGCGAGCTTCTGCTAACATTCCACTATGTATGTCTACTCCTATCACTTTGTGGCCCGCTTTTGCGATAGGAATAGTGACTCTTCCTGTTCCACAAGCGATATCAATGATTGTCCCTTTCTGCTTTTCTGCCCATTTTAATAGTAAGAGTAACTCCGGCAAATATGCTTCATTTTCCTTATCGTACAAAATTGGGTCGTTATATTCTTCAGAGTTGTTTAACGTCATCTTTTTTCTCCTTTAAAAATCATTCAATACTATCCTCCTATAATTCTACAAAAAATGCGTTTTTCCTTTTATAGGAGAAACGCATTTTCATTCTCTTTCTAAAGCTATGGATTAAACACATCTCTAACAATAGCTATTAAATACCATTCACCTTCTACTTCTTCATACACGAAACGTAATGCTTGCCAATGGTGAAACTTATCATCATCCCCCTCTGGAGCAGGAGCAAAATAATCTACATATATTGCCTCAGGATAATGTTCATGAATTGTATTTATAATTCCACCACTTACATATGCTGCTTCATTGTAAGTAATGACAGAATAATCCAATACCTCTTTTGAATAATATCCTTTTAGCAGATATGAGTTCACATAATCATTTGGTGTATATTCAAAGGATTTTTCATCGAAACCATCGCCCCAAATATAAGATCTAGTATCCTCTCCTAAATTAGCAACCTCTAATTTCGTAAACTTTACTTCATAACTATCGTAGCTTCCTAAGTTCGCATAGAACGAAAAGATTAATCCTTTCTCTTCGTGAACATGAGCCGCTATCCCTTCCCAGTTAAGATTTTCAATATCCTTAAATACATCAGCAGTCTTTTGCATTAACTGATTTTGTAAAGAATCTCGTAACGCATCTGTTCTTTTCCAAGGCTCTTCTGTACTTTCTAACCAATAACACCAAGCACTAAAGCTACCATCAAACTGAAAGTATATTTGTTTTATGTTTGAAATTTCTCGAATGTTACAGACTTCAACACTTCGTATAAATGTTGAGCTTGCGCACTTGCCGGACTCGGTGCTAGAAAATCTTTAAAGTCTATCACGACCGTGCCATTTTCATCGATAGCTACCCCATTTAGTGATTGCTCATTACCATACTCTATTAATCCATTTTGAAATAGAATATTCAATTCCTCTTCTAATTCAGGAAAAGGTTCGCCGAACGTTTCTATTTCAAAACCTATATTTACTTGTTCTAACTGCTCCTCAACAAAGCTTTCATAATTCTTCCCTAACGTTACTTCGTAAAGAGCAACATGTTCTTTTTCAGGAATAAGGAGAAAGATGCTACTGCCATCTGTTTTAATATACTTTTGGACTAATTCTGGTTTTTCCATAAAACTTTCTTCAGGTATGCGGATACCTCCAACAATTTCTCCCTCTCTATTAAGGGCATACAAATGGGTTTCTGAAATAGATTCCATTATTGGTGGATTCACAGTTTGAGAATATAAAACATGTTTATCTGTTAAATCGATAACTGCCCGATTTCCGATTCCAAAGCTTGAGAATAAGCTTATCCCCTTTTCATCATCTCTTAATTGTAAAGTTTGTTCCTTACGATTTACTTGTTCAAAATGAAATGGGACCTCTTCACTAGCTATTAAATCCAACGTTGTTAGACTAACAAACTGTTCCTGCCTTTGACTTACAGCAATTTCATTGTTTTCTAATTCAATGATGGAATCTGGAAAAAACATATCGATATTGGATAAATCAAATATCTCTTTCAATTCGCCTTCGGAATTGTATTGATAAACGAGCGTTTCAATTGAATCGAGAATATATATGTCTCCGTTATCATTTACTAAAATATCTTCTAGATTACCTGTAATCGATTCATTTTGTTGAATTGGAAATGAAGTCATTTCCCCATCACTACCTTTTATCACGACTTGTGATCTCGCTTCATCTAAAATATAAACGGTACCACCGCTTACGTCGAAACTACTAACCGTAACTGGTAATGTTTCATTCATTCCTTCATAATACAAACCAATTTGATTGTCCTCGCTTCCATAATCAAATGTATCTACTAGTGTAAGCTTCGAATTTTCCGAGATTGCATAAACCTTCTCCACCTGGTCGGCACTTTCTCCCCATAAATTAGAAGATAAAATAAATATCGTGAAAATGAGAAGAACAGATGCAGTTGCAAATACGGGAATAAGTTGTAATCTATATTTTTTCTTTGATTTCTCTCGTTTTAAGCTGTTTTGTAATTCATGGACGAAGTCACGATTCGGTTCATTATCTGGTCTATTTTTTATTGGATGAAGTAATTGTTTAGCTTCTTGAAATGGATTTTCGTTCTTGTTCATTTGGACTCCCTCCTTCCAATATGTGTAATTCCTTTTTTAACACTTTCACAGCACGGTGAAAATCGACTCGCACTTTTAATTCTGTGCAACCTAACACGTCCGCAGTCTCTTTTATCGTTAATTCTTGTATTCCACGTAGTATTAATAAACTACGATAATGAGGCTTTATTTTCAAAAGCACCATTTGAATCTCTTCCCATTTCTCCTTTAAAAGTAATCCATCATCCAATGAATCATTATTTTCTTGTCTAGAAATCTTCTCTATTACGTTAGGTAATAACGACCTTAATTTCTTTTTACGCAAATGGTCAATTGCGGTATACTTCGTAATGGAAAGTAGCCAATATTTCGCCCGGCTAGCATCATTTAATGAATGTATATTTTTCATCGCTTTTATAAACGTTTCTTGCGTAATATCCTCCGCATCCTGCTTGTTGCTGGAGAAATAAAGTGCAAACTGATAAATATCTCTATGATATTGCACATACAACTTTTCAATGTCCAACTCACTACTCACTTCCATCCCCCCCTTTACTAATAAGTCGAGTGACCTTTTCATTTGTTTCAATTGTTTGTTGAAATTATTTTTAAACCGTGAAAAAAGCGTTAATCGTAGGAACTGATTAACGCTTAAATTACCTATAACTTTTTTGTAAAAGATAAAACATGCTCTTTCACTTGTTCTTTTTCTTCATCGGTCAAATTATTAAATAGAAAATCTGTTGAACTATCTTCCGGTATTAAAATAGTAGAAGGAGTTTTAAGTTCTTCTTTTTTATTCATTTCACTATCTATATCAATGACAGTGGAGCTTTTAAAATTTGAGTGAAACACTTCAGTTTTTATGTAGTTTCCTTCTGTATCGTAATAATCTTCGATTGCTTTAATATCGGTTTTAATATGGTTTTTTCTTTCTTCGGTAGTAGTGATAGCGTTCACCTTTTTATAGCCTGTAGTTTCGTAAATGCCTTCCTCGTTTTCTTCGGAAGTTTCTACAACAAAAACTTCAATCGTTTCTACTATTTCCCCTTTACCACATGCGGCCATTATCAAAAGAAGTAAGATTAGTAGGCAAACTTTATACATTTTACTGTTCAATTTTATTCCTCCTTGCTTGAACACTATTAGTTAATATCCCCTAAATAAATTGGTGATTTTTCATTAATTAAAAGATTCAACATGTATCGTGTTAATTCCTTTGGGTAAATTCTATAATTTTGTAAATCGTTAACAGCAACCCATTCTATCCCCACTTGATGACTATCGGGATTACTTGGCAATGTACAACCTTCCTGTTTAATAGTACAAACGAAGTAAAATTCTACTTGGTGGAAATCTGAATCAACTGAAGAATACTCATGATTTTTACCAATATATTCACGAATATGTACTAGATTCCCTACATCCACTTGTTCCCCTATTTCTTCCATGCACTCTCTCGTTACTGTTTCATGAAGTGTTTCACCATGCTCCTGACCCCCACCAGGAAACAGATAAAAATAGCCATCATCATCTACGTTTTTCGTTAATAAAACTTTGTTATCTGACATAATTATCGCTTTAGCTGAATTTCTAATGTGCATAAAAAGAACTCCCCTCGTAAATTTCATATATTTGAACATAAATATTGATTTTGCTCTCATGTTTGCAAGCACTACCCATTCCAACTTATCCAATTAATGGTATCATAGTGTAATAGATTCGTCTTTAAAAAGGAGGAAAAGATTTTGTTTAATTCGAAGAGAGTTAGTTTAAGAAAAATGAGTATAGATGATATTGAGTTATACCACTCTTGGCGAAATAACATGGAAGTCATGATTTCTACAAACCCATCGTTAGATGTGTACTCATTAGAGGAAACGAAGAGTTTTGTAGAAAATGTAATTTTAGGATCTTCTTCATCGAAAAGCTATATTATTCACCATAAAAGAAGCGAAAAAGCGATTGGTATCACCTCTCTCATCAACATCGACCTAAAGAACAGAAATGCGGAATGTATTATTGATATTGGGGATAAAGAGTATTGGGGGCATGGATATGGAAAGGAAGCGTTAAAGCTATTACTGGACTATGCCTTCCTTGAACTGAATTTACACCGTGTTTCGTTACGCGTGTTTTCCTTTAACGAAAAAGCAATTAGCTTATACCAAAAAATTGGCTTCCAACAAGAAGGTGTTAGCCGACAAGCTCTATTTAGAAATGGACAATGGCATGACATAGTTCATATGGGGTTGTTGCAAAGTGAATATAATTAAATAATTAAATAGATAATGCCCTTTGAAAAGTATCGTTCCCCTTCCATATGGCAAAAATGGGTTATTAATGAACTCAAGCTACATATCTATCGTGGAAGGGAGCACTTTATTTTGGAATTTTTACAGGAGCAACTATTAATTTTCGGACGTATTATTACCATTCTACCTCTTCTATTACTCATGACGTTGTTTATGGGAAAGCGAGCGATTGGAGAGCTTCCGATATTTGACTTCCTAATTATTGTTATATTAGGTGCTATCGTTGGTGCAGATATTGCCGATCCTAGCATTCACCATCTCCCGACTGCGATCGCTATTGTTACGGTTGCAATTTTCCAGCGTCTCATCGCACGGTGGAAAATTGCAAATCGAAAAGTAGGGAGATTGCTAACCTTTGAGCCAACTATCGTCATTCAAGATGGGAAGTTTATCGACAAACATATGAAAAAAGAGCGCTATTCAATGGATAACATATTGCAAATGCTTCGAGAAAAAGATGTTTTTGACATTAACGAAGTGGAAACGGCGATTATTGAGCCAAACGGGGCATTAAGCGTTCTTAAAAAGCCTGAAAAAAACACAGTTACTCGTGAAGATATGAACATCCAAAAGCCTACTTCTACGCTAGCACTTCCTGTTATTATGGAAGGAACTGTATATAGAGACGTTTTAGCTGAATTCCAATTAGACGAAGCTTGGTTAAGACAGCAGTTGGCCAATCATGGAGTACACGAGCTTCATAAAGTCTTTTTTGCTTCCATTAATAAGCAGAAAGAAGTACATTTTTCATTAAAAGATGAAAACAGCGTAGCCATTCCGATGTTACGACATTAGAAAGATGAATATCCGGTAATCATTAAGCGTTAGATAAAGGAAGGTTTTTATTCTTTTATATATCGCTTTTTTACCGTTCACGAACTGAAAATATAAGTATATTTTAGAACATTTCAACCTTTCTACAAAAATAGTTGTTTTTTATAACAGCATATGACATTATTTTCTCCGTGATTTTTATATAATGGAAAAAAATCGATATAGGAGAAGGTATTATGCAAACTATTGAAAGAATTTGTCAGCGTGACTCTTTTTCATTGGACAAGCCTGTTGAAACGATCCTCGAATCCGATCATTTATCCTTTGTACGATTTATTGGCGGTAACGCGAGTGAGACAGAAGAATTAGTGAACCATCTACATTCTTTAAAAGAGAAAGACAAATTACTCATTGGTGTATTCCGCTTTCCGTTTGCGTTTGAAGGAAAAAAACGAACTCATACAGCTGCGTGCCAATATTTTAGAATGAAAGAACTTTGTGATGCAGTTATGTATTTTCATAGTGATTCTTTAATGAACATGATCGACAGTAGTACACCTATTCGTGATGCATTAATGATTTTTAATTCTATCGAAGACTACACAATCGACTCTCTTTTGCAACTGATTGACAAAACAGGTGATATGAATATTGACTTACACGATATTAAATCATTTGTTAACCAATACGAAGGACCATTATTTATACATACGGTTGAAGGTGATTCGTTAGATCAACCATTGAAATATTTAATCACGACACCATATTTACCAGAAGATTTTTTCGATGGAAAACAACTCATTATAAATATTGGCTATACAAGAGATGTGGATATGGAGACGTTTCGCCAACTCAACCTACGCCTGCATGACCTTTTTTCCAAAGCTGACATCTTTAAAATTGGCTCCTACTATATCGATGAACCTGACCGACGATTCAAATTAACGTTAATAGTGAATGGCATGAATGATCCTATTGAAGCTCCTGATAATTATAAAAAAATCCCCAAGTACAACAACCTCCTTAGAAAGTGGCACCGTATGACGGAATTGGGAAGAAAAAAGTTTAATCTATTAAAATCATAAACAAAACAAGGGCTAACTAAATATAGTTGGCCCTGTTTTTATGTTTCTGTCTTTTCTGTTCCTCTTATATTTAATTTATCCACTTCGTCACGTCTTCAAATGACTTTCTCTTTCCATCAGGCATGTAACGTTTTGGATAACCAATATAAAGAAAGCCTAGGACTTCTCCATCTTCCGACAAACCGAAAAATTGTTTCATTAAAGGATCATAAGTCGGTTTCCCTGTTCTCCAAATACTTGCTAATCCTAAGCTATGCGCCGCTAACAACATATTTTGGATTGCTGCATATACAGCACCGATTTCTTCTAAATGGAGAGCTTCCGGGTGATCACTTGGTTCTACAGCTACTGTAATAATTAGTGGTGCTCGTAATGGTTTTGCTCTTGTTTTCTCTAGCTTTATTTCATCCTCTTCACCATTATTTTTTGCTATTTGCTCTAATACCTCACCAAGTTTCTTTCTTCCTTCTCCTTCTAGAACAAAAAAACGCCACGGTTCTGTTCGATAATGACATGGAGCCCAAGTTCCAGCTTCTAATATTTGTTCTATTATCTCTCTATCTATTTTTTCATCCTTTACAAGACCAAAGCTTCTTCGTGTTCTAATTGCCTTCAATACGTCCACTCTATCTCCTCCTTTTTTCTTCAGCACACTTCATGTAGTTTATAGTATGTATATACCGCAATAATCGTTAAATAAACGGTTCTCTTCCATGGTTTTTACAACTTATCCAATTCATTTTTCTTGAAAAAACCTTTGCCACTTGATACTATAATTATACAATTAAACACTCCAAAGGGGAGTAGCTTTTACAAATGAAGTCGTCATTACAGGAGTTGTGCTCCTCGGCTTATTTGGCAACCAATGTTGTTAGCAAGACCTTTGCCTCCATGGTAAAGGTCTTATTCTATGCACTTTACCATCTGGTAGAGTGTTTTTTTTATTCTATTAGAAAAGAGGAACAAACATGTTAAAAAAAATATTAAAAAAAGTACTTAAAAGTAAATCAGGCTACAAGCGTTATTCAAGTAGTGGCTACCATAAGAAAGGCTATCATTACGGACATAAATACTATAAAAAGAAGCGCAAATCTTTCTTCAAATCATACAGTAGTAGTTGAGTGTAATGCTAAATAGAACATTTAAAAACGGTACACTACTACATGAACGTTACATTTTAAAAGAATTCATCGGTCAAGGTAGTTACGGCTTAACTTATTTAGCTCTCGATCAAACAAGTAGAAATATAGTCGTAGTAAAACAGAATAGAGTTAGATGGAAAAAGAATAGTAGGAATATGCTTGTTAAAGAAGCAGAATTTCTGGCATCTCTTCAACACCCTTCCATTCCTAAATTTATCGATATTTTTACTGAGAAGAAAAGATCCTATCTTGTGATGGAATATATAGAAGGAAAAAACTTCGAAGACCTAGTGCTAAGCGATGGCCAAAAGTATAATGAACACGAAAGCTTAACCATATTTTCACAAGTGTTAAACATCGTAAAATACATTCATTCCAAGCAAATCAACCATCAAGATTTGCGGCTTCCGAATATTATTAAGAACCTCAATCGTTTATATATCATTGATTTTGGACTTGCAGTTCATAACAAGGAAAGTGCTCTCACAAAAGATTTCGAATCGCTAGGTCACTTTCTCTTATTTTTACTATACTCTACGTTTGAGCCTACTTCTAAAATGGAGCGGTGTTGGGAGCAAGAATTAGAAATACAGGAGGATACAAAACGACTAATTCGAAAGCTATTCAGATCCGATGCTGCCTATAAAAATGTAGATGAAATTATGTTGGAAGTAAAAAAAATATTACTTACATTTAATGATACAGATAAATAAAAAGAGGCTACCAGATGTTCTCACCCAATCTGGATAGCCTTTTTATGAATTTATTAATATGGATCTGCTTCGTGACTTTTCTTTACAGCATCCTTAGTAGCTTCGTTTGCATCTAATGTGCCTTGACCAAATTTCGTATGCCCTGCTTCACGACCAGGAACAAGGTCTTCTTGATGCATCGCTTCTAATTCTTTCATTTTCTTTGCAATACCTTCTTGAACGCGACGCCCATACTCCTCATCAGCTTTTGTGAAATGCTCAATCATCGCCTCTTGAATTTTTTTGTCACAAACCGCTAATGCATCTGATAAGTTTTTAATAAGCTCGTCTCGTTCCCAATCCTCTAAACTACGGTACGTATGACCTGCTTGCCCATAGTTATTAGGACGATCAATTGGTGCCGTCATCGCCGCAGCATTATACGTTGGTCGGTGTGGAGCACGACCCGTTGTATCTGCTTCCTTAAGGCCACCAAGCATCGACGGTTCATAGTTAATATGTGGATTATCCCCAAATTCTTCTGGACTACGTTGATCCATTTGCCCACGTTGTTGATTCGTATGTACCTCTGTTTTAGGCGCGTTCACAGGTAATTGTAAGTAGTTCGCACCAACGCGATATCGCTGCGTATCGGAATAGGAAAAAGTACGACCTTGCAGCATTTTATCATCCGAAAAATCCATTCCATCTACAAGAACACCTGTACCAAAGGCTGCTTGTTCGATTTCTGCATGAAAATCTTTCGGATTACGATCTAATACCATCCGTCCTACTGGTAACCACGGAAACTTATCCTCTGGCCAAAGTTTCGTATCATCAAGTGGGTCAAAATCGAGCTCTGGGTGGTAATCATCCTCCATGATCTGTACAAACAATTCCCATTCCGGATACTCACCGCGCTCAATTGCTTCAAACAAATCTTGAGTTGCATGACCAACATTTTTTGCTTGAATCGCCTCTGCCTCTTCTTGCGTTAAATTGCGAATACCTTGCTTCGGCTCCCAATGATATTTTACAAGAACAGCCTCGCCCTCCGCATTCACCCATTTATAAGTATTAACTCCAGACCCTTGCATGTGACGGTATGTAGCAGGAATTCCCCACGGTGAGAAAAGGAACGTAATCATATGTGTAGCTTCAGGTGTCTTGGAAACGAAATCAAACATCCGTTGCGGATTTGGCACGTTCGAAACTGGGTCAGCTTTAAACGCGTGAATCATATCAGGGAACTTCATCGCATCGCGGATAAAGAAGATTTTAAGATTGTTCCCGACTAAATCCCAGTTGCCATCCTCCGTGTACATTTTCACAGCAAAACCACGTGGATCTCTTGCCGTTTCAGGTGAATCTTTCGCACCAGCTACTGTTGAAAAGCGAACCATTAATGGCGTTTTCTTTCCCGCTCCTGAAAATACTTTAGCACGAGTATACTTTTCAACTGGTTCATCGCCAACTTTTCCGTACGTTTCAAAATAGCCAAACGCTCCAGTTCCCCGCGCGTGCACCACTCGCTCTGGCACTTCTTCACGATCGAAATGGGATATTTTTTCAATAAAATGATAATTCTCGAGTGTTGCTGGACCACGGTCTCCAATAGTTCGTATGTTCTGATTATCAAACACTGGGTGCCCTTGGCGTGTTGTTAACGTTTCACGATTTTGATCATCGTTTGAGACATTGTTCTCTTTATTCTCAGCCAAAATAATAACCTCCTTAAAAATATCCTTGTTATCTTACCCAATTTTTACACTACTATCCAAAATAAGGATATTCTTTAAGTTAGGGCATTGAATGATTAAGAAGAACGCGTCTCTGACACTAGTGAAATATTACTTTATGTTTATTTTGGAACTTTAACGAGCACATATTTTCCAGTCCACATTTCAGTAGTTACGATTTTTCTTTCACCATCTTGTTCAAAAAACAAACCACTACCTTCTTTTTCTTTAAAAATCCAGCCGCTAGACTCCAGAAACTTTATGATTCGTTCATCTGCAACTAAAATGCCCTGGTTCTCAGTAGGTGTTATATACCATACTAGATTATCCTTTTCTGCAATTTGTACAAATTTACTGTCCGATTTTTGTAGTTTATTAATAACTTCTTTAGCCGATACACCATCTATCGGAAGAGATGGATAATATAGTTTATTTATATAAACAATTACGATTAGAACAACTAATACTATTCCCGTCAATGCTACAACCTTTTTCATTTTTCTTCTTCCTTTCATATAGAAACTTGCAAGGTACTATCTTTCATTTTTCTCTTTTAACAACTCCATTATTTCTGCGTTTTGTTGGTTTGCTTTTCTTAACTGCAATTCTATTGAAATGAGCGTAACTGTTATAATGGTAAAAAAGAGATAAATCATCTCTTGCCACTCCTTCCTCTTTATATTCCCAAATATTAACTTCCACAAAAAAAGCGTTAATCCTTTTTTTACAGATTAACGACTTTTATTTTCCTATTAAACTTGCTTTCTACTCTTTACACTTATCAAAATCACCGCAGCAACTCCATATACTCCTAACACCCCAACAACACAATGAGTGAGAAATGCAATGTCAGGTGCAAAAAGTTTAATAGTTCTCCACGGAGTTCCAATGAATAAGCCAAATAAAGGAATGAGGACTGCAGCTAAAACAATTGAAATACTTCCTACAGTGTATGCTAACTTTTTATTCGGATTCTTTGTGCGAAATAGTTTTATAATATGACTGATTGTAAATAGTAAGATTACTAGTAAAATTCCTAACAAGACCCATTGTACTAGGTAACTCGGTGCTGGTAGGTTGGGCTCTTCACCGTTTAAAATAGAACGGATGCCATCCATAATATAATAAACATTTCCGTCTTCCATAATATGGTGTTTGTTCGTAAGCAATACAGCTCCTATCCCTTGCTCTGGGAGGAAGAACAGTTCACCTCTAAAATGAGGTGTGGAACCCCCGTGAAAGGGGAAATGCTCTGTTTTGGAAAAATGCCACCCTAGGCCATATTTCCCTACTTCACCAGGATGTGTTGTTAAGAGGGCTAAACTTTCTTCCGATAAAAGGTCTCCACCATCCATCATGAATTGAAGGAAGTTTACTAAATCATTCGTACTCGCAGACATATACCCATATGGAGCTCCTGCATGGTCATATAAGCTATCACTTTTCACTGGATTTCCCCACCATGATGCATAACCAGGTACAAGCCCTTTTTGTACGGCACGTTCATAGTCTGCAGCTGCATCGTCCATCTGAAGTGGAGAGAAAATATGGTCCTGTATATACTTCGAAAATGTTTCGTTCGTTACCGCTTCGATAATACCTCCAAGCAACGTGTAGTTTGCAGAGTTATATTTATAAACTTCTCCTGGCTCGGAAACTAATTCTACTCCACTTAATTGATTAATAGCTTCCGAGATTGTCCAATCGGCTGACGCACGATCTGTTATTTCAAACCCATCAGCTGCACTAATCCCACTAGTTTGATTAAGCAAGTGGCGAACAGATATCGGACTTTCTGATTTATATGTAAAAGAAGGAAGGTACGTCTCGATCGGTTCTTCAAGATCTATTCTCCCTTCTTCCACTAACATCATTGTTGCCAGAGCGGTAATTGGTTTACTAATCGATCCTATTAAAAAGGGCGTATCACCTGTAATGGTTGAACCGTCACTTAACGCTCCCCAATTATTTTCAAAAATAATTTCCCCATTTTCAATAATCGCTAAAGATGCTCCTGGAATATTATATTGGTCAACTGCTTCATCCAAGAAGGCTCGTAATTTCTCACTTTTGTCTACAGAAGCTAAAACAGAAAGCGGCGAAAATAAAAATACCAAAAGGCCTACCAACATGATTATTTTTTTCAATGTTCTCTTCTCCTTTTGCAATAAAAACATCTTTATTGTTTTTTTAAGTACGATTCAAAAAGCTTGGCTAGCATGTCGTATGATGCATCGATATCAAACTCATCGTCAACCATTTTTTGAAGGGCAAGGCCATCAAAACAGGCTAGTAAAATACTTGCCATCACCTCAGCTTCTTTTGGCTCTTTTACTATGCTTTGTAAAGGATGAGAAAGGCTATCTCTTCCCAACTTCATCATGCTCTGTACTTCTCGTTGTAGCGATTCGCTCTTTATTCCTAAAGAATAAAGTTCATATCTCCAACGGTACCAATCTGGATTATTTTGTACTCTTGTTTTGATTTCTTTTAACACTTCTAATGGTTCCGTAGTAGACGTATCTTCCCCGTCATAGTGCTTGTGATATTTACTTTGAATATCTCTCTGAACCGCAAACAATAACTCTTCTTTACTTTTGAAATAGTAATGGACAAGTCCAGGCGTGATCCCAGCCTCCTGTGCGACTTCTTTCACTGATGTATTATTAAATCCTTTTTGACTAAAAACTTTGTATGCTGCTTCAATTAATTTTTGGCGTTTATCTTCCTTTGTCATATCTACACTCCTATTTAGTTGGTCAACCAACCAAATTTTATTATAAACATCATTACGAAGTCAAATTCTTTTTATAAGATAAATATAAAACGCTGTAAAAAAAACTTCACAGCGCTCTAATTTTGATAATATTTTTTCTTCTTTTCTATATACTCTTTCTCGCATGTGAGTAGCTTATATTCAATATTATTACCTTTTTTCTTTTTTTGATCTACTTCTTCCCATGTGGTGCCAATGAGTTGCAAATGAATCATAACATCCGTATTATTCGGTTCCTTATATAAAAAATATGCCTCCTGAGGCCTTATAAACAATCTTGGTTCTCCGCGGGATCTCACTATAAATTGCTTTTTTAGCGAATCGTAGTAATCATCTTTTTCTTTACCGTTATATATCATTTTAGCTGCTTCTAATTCTCGAAAGGATACTTCGATATACGCATGTTCATCAATATCTAGCTGAAAACTTGAAATAATATCTTGCATAATTAGACGTGTAAATTGTTCATCTCGTTCTTCCATCTTTTTTATACACTCCACTGACAGCTCTGGAAGCTCCCCAGCCTTAATTTCTTGAGGTTGTATATGAATCAAAATGAACAAACTAATAGAAATAAAGAATATTTTATACATTTGCATGCTCCTCCAACTGAGTTTACAATATGGAGTATTTTCTTAAAACGTAAATTTATTCTTAAACAATAAATAAAGCGTGAACCTTTATCTTGGTCCACGCTAAAAATATAGTGATAACTTATAATTTAATGTTCTTTCATTTCAAATCCATACTTTTTATTAACTTTGTCTGCGATTTCTTCTAAAAATCCATGTACCGTAGTCTTTTCGACTTTTCTAGAATACCATGCTAATTTCGCGTCCATTGCCTTCCCTGCATAATTTACTTCTAATGGCCAATACGTTTTAGTTGCGTATGTGTAATCGAAACGAATATACAGCTGTTTACCTTCTGGACATAATAAAAGAGCCTTATAATTTGGATTTTTACCCGACTTGTCAAACTTCACTTTTTTTAGTTTAGCTAGCATCATAATCTCCAATCTACGGTTTTATCCATTATACCACAAACAACCACACGAAACACCATGGGACACAGGGACACATACCGTGGACGGAGGGACAGGTTCCGCGTCCCACCATAAAATGGAAAGCAATCCATTGTTACTTTATAAAATTTATACCCTGCAATAATATCAGTACTAAAAAGAAAACGATTATGACTAAAATAAACATCGAAAAACCATTTTTCTTAGCTCGTAAAATATCAGTCATAAAATAGATTAGGACCACTACTAACAGTACCATTCCTACAATCGCCAATACGAAATGAAGTAAAAACATTATAACCTCCTCCTATATAAAAGGACTTTATTGAATTTCCTAAGTGAGAATAACCGAATAATTTTTAAGATATTGTGTAAAATACTTCTGTTCAAAGGAGGTGTTCACATGCCTAATCGCAACGATAATAAGTTCAGAAAAATCGAATCTGAAAGTCAAAAACAAGGAAAAACTCAAGAAGAATACGCTGCTGAGCTTGAAATGAACAAGTTGAAAAGTCAAAAACGGAAATAAGGAAAAGGCAGGTCATCCTTCCCTGCCTCTTATTTTATAAAAGAACTTTTTGATTTGCTCAAAAGTAAAATACCCGACGACCCCTCCGAGAGTATTTAAGATTAAATCATCGACATTAAAACTGCGTGGGAATATGTATCCAAAATAACTTAACAGCATTTGCATCAATTCTATAGCAAAACTAACTAGGAAAATAATGAATGTTGCTCGCTTCATACTACTAACCTTATAGATGGAGAGATATACTCCTAATGGTAATAGTAGAAGAATATTATAAAATGACAATTTAACTGCATTCCAAAAATACCAATTAAAACCGCTACTATTATATTGGTTAATAAGATCCCCAACAAAGAAGAATGGTACTAATTGAATATTATATTCCCAGCTCCAATAACTCTCCGTTAAAGGTGGAATATGTAAATGTCCGGTTGTTTCTTTTAATACGTTAAAAGCATAAATTATAAAACTTAGAAAAACTAATATATTAATAATTCTTTCCTTGTTCAATTTCATTCCATTCACCTTACGTTTCCTAGTATTGATTCTTATCCTATCATCCCTTTTTTATTATCGAACACTAAACTCTTTCGTTACAGTTTCTACTAACTCTTCAACCGTCCCAATACAGATTTCAACTTCAGGTACATGATAAAACGTACTCGTTGTCTCAAAATTATTCACTTCGCCGTCTTGTGAGTACAAATATATTCTTTTTCCTTGTCCTAACGCAATCCCAAATTCTATATGACTTCCCTTTCCTGCTGGCAATAAAACGATAACAAAATCAGCATCCATTACAGCATTTTTTTCCTCTTCGCCGATTCTTTTTAAATCTTCCGTAGTTGAAGCTCTTTCATTCTTCGTCCAATCATAAGTTTGAACATAACCCCTACGAATAAATTCATTACTAACATAACGAACCATCTCCATATTTCCAAAACTAGATGCAACATAAAACTTCTTCACGATTTAAACCCCCTTGTGGACGGAGGGACAGGTCCCGCGTCCCACCAAAAAATCTATGGACAAGGAACCCCTTGTCCACACCTATGTTATTCATTATAATAAAAACTAGAAAAATATGGAGGTTTTTTCTAAAAATCTTTTAGTCTATCAATTGGGGAGTGTGGGAAGTTACATGTTAAAAACACATGATTATCGAAAAAAGCACCCTGAGATTTATTTACCTAAAACAGAAAAATTAGTGATATTAGAACTTCCAGAATTAACTTACGTATCGCAACGAATGGTTACTTCCTTTAACACGAATTGGGACGGTAGGCCGGAACCAATAGATGAGAAGTGGTTAGCTTGGAAAGTGGTCAATCAAATAAAACAAATTACGAAAAATGAATTAGAATACAAATTTAAACTGATGCCACCGGAAATTATTTGGCATGAAAAAACAAATGACGACAAGTGGTTAGTTGATCAAATGATGCTAGTTTCAGATCGTGCAACTGAAGATATGTATGATCGAGCATTAAATAAAGTAGAAAAGACTTTACGAGTAGAATTACCTACTATTTCTTTTGTAAAACGCCCACCGACTCTATGTGCACAAAAGTTACATGTTGGCCACTATAAAGATGCCGAAGATGTCTTTGAATCTATGAAAAGTGATCTAAGTGAACTAGGGTACCGACCTACTCAACCGTGGCGAGCAATTTACTTACTACCCGCGATGGGCTGTTATCCCGCTCATAATAGTAAAACTGTTGTTTCCGTGGATATTGAGAAAATATAAGTTACGAAAACCGGTACATTCACTCTTTGGAAGGGGCTAATATGATGGAATATAAAGGTTCAACCGTGTATGATCAGGAGGATTTTTTGTCTAATTATATGAAAAGGCGGAGTAGAAAAGATAGTCCCAATAATGCTATTGAAGGTCCGATTATTTATGAACTCCTCGGTGATTTTCGTAACAAAAAGCTATTAGACTTAGGTTGTGGAGACGCCGCGTTTGGGGAAGAATTACTTAGTCAAGGTGTTGCATATTACACTGGAGTAGAAGGTTCTGAACAGATGGTTGCATTAGCAAAATTTAATGTTCCTAGTGATAATGGGGAAATACACCACGATTCTATGGAAACCTACAAATACCCTACAGAAACATTTGACATCGTCACCTCTCGTTTTTCCATACACTATGTTTCTAATATTAAAACGCTGTTCCAAAACATACATAAAACATTAAAAGATAATGGCTCATTCATTTTCAGTGTGCAACATCCCCTTACTACTTCTTCATTTATTAGTAAACAATCTGGGGATAAACGGGGAAATTGGATTGTGGATGACTATTTTCTCGAAGGCGAAAGAAAAGAACCTTGGATGGAACAAATCGTTGTAAAATACCACCGAACAATCGAACATTATTTCAAAGCACTCACAAGCTCTGGATTTACAATAGTAGATTTACGCGAAGGAACACCAAAACGCGAGAATTTCTCCAATGAGGAAGAGTTCCTTAGAAGACAAAGAATACCAATTGTTTTAGCTTTTTCTTGTACGAAGAAATGAAATGTGGACTGCGGGACAGATACCGTGGACGGAGGGACAGGTTCCGCGTCCCACCAAAAAATGGATGGACAAGGAACCTGCCCCAATGTCCATCCGCCTTTACCAATTTAGTTTTCCACCTGCAAAATAAACACTGCTGCAATATCCTCTTTCCAAGTCCACCGTGATTCTATACTGTATATGTAGATTCCCTCTCTACTCGGAGCAAAAAAATGGTCGCCTACGAAATCTTCATCCACAATTAACACCTCACCATGCCATTGCTTCCACCCTAAATGATTTGGTTCTTCATCAACGTAAACTACATCAACTCTTGTGTTAGGTGCTACTTTTATAGGTTCTATTTCATGATGAAAAGGTGGAGGTGCATCAGGGTTAGAAACATTATTATAATTTTTGTGGATAATGTACGAAATCTCTTCATCATTGACAGATATATCTGGTATAACAATGTTTTCGTTTGGCTGACAGCCCACTAGTAAAATAGTTATAACCATAAACACAATTAAATTTCGAATCTTTTCTATCATCCTATTATTCAAAACTTCCTCCCATATATTCCATCCTTACCATACGCAAATAAGAACGTTCCTCTCATAAAAATTGGACCTATAATACGCTTCCCCTTTTCATCAACAATCTGTATCTTTTCTGTCGGTTTTAAGAACGAACTTGGAGACGAAATCGTTTCAATGTATACATGTCAATTAGTCCAATTAGATCGGATTGGCTAAAAATAAATTGCTGAAGTGTGTCGGGTCCCCTCACATGGTAGCGGGCAGACTCCTTCATCTCATCAAGACAAACAAGGTGAAAATCATCATAATAATAAAAATAAACCTCTTTCGAATTAGCAACATTCAACGCATAACAGTCTATTATCCCGTAATCTCCTGCTCCCCACAGCTTCTCCCCTGTAATCGAAAAAGCAATAACACCATCACTTCCTATCGGCTCATCCCAACCGAAGTTTCCGAAAATACCTTCGTCAAAATAACTAACCCAAATGGTATCGTTATTGTCAATTTGAACATCGTTAATACCGTCACCGAGAGTAAACGCGTCGATTAATTGTCCGTTTGGATTATACCTTCTTGCATTTCTTTCAATATAATTATCTTCTTTTAAGCATCGCCCCTGTACAATTAACAGCGATCCATCAGAAAATATGTCTACATGTGTTGGGATGAGTGGAACTTTCTTTAAAACAATCGTGTCGATTCCGTCCTCTTTAATGATTCGGATTGTCCAATCGCGCTTTTTCACTGGACGTTCAAAAAAATCTAACTCACTTTCAGCGGTTTCTATTAAAAGTAATGCTCCATCTTGTGTTACTTGACCTGCGACATAGGTCAAAATTGAAGAATATTCGGCATACTTGTTTAAAACTAACTTTTCTAAATTACTCATCTTTTCTTTCTCCTTACTTTCATTATCCATATTTACATTCAACCTAAAAGCATGTAATCCTTCTTCGACAGAAATTGTTTTTCAGTTCCCTACCTCCATTTTCATAACAAGTAGTTAACTAATTTTTAAAATATTTTTTAGATAAATAGAAATATTCCTTTTATTGCCTCTCGCCAAACTATATAATTTAATAGCAGTGTTTGTTTTTACAAAATAAACCAAATGATAAAGAGGTTGAACAATGAACAAGAATGAAAAAATGGTAACCATCCCTTTTTTAACGATGACTTTCGTCTATTTAACAGAACTATATTATTATCTTTTCGGTTACAGCTCAGGTGTTCAGTTTGTCACTTCACTGTTTTTCATGAGTATACTTTTGTTTATTTTTACATTTCTTATAAAGAAAACAAATATTCCTAAGCGTGCATTTGTAATCCCTACACTTTTGTCTCTTTTATTACTAGCTTATGAGTTACCTACTATTCTTATAGATGACGTCCAATATTTAGTAACGAGTTATTCTGAACCTGAAGAAGTAATTGAGGAAACAGGCATATTTATTTTATCTATAAATCTTGCTCAAATCACTAATGTCAAAAACGAACAAGAGGTTCGAAAAATGTTTACTTATAACGGAGTGAAATTTTTTTACGAGATTATGGAAACTACTAATTTCAAACGTTATACATCAAAAAACAAAGAAATATTTAGATTGCTAGGTTTGAATCGACGTGACTTTGACAAAATGGCCGAGTACGTTTCGACTTACATAAATACAAATAATCCATCAGTAGCAGAGTTTTTAAGCCGCGAAGACTCTTCTGGAGATAGTGCAGGTCTCGCTTTAGTCTTGTCTGGTATGATTCATCAAGGAGACGTACAAAATAATTTCCCTATAGGTGTAACAGGAGCTATCACGAAAACTGGTAAAGTACAATGGGTTGGAGCAATTAAGGAAAAAATCCAAGTGGCAAACGAACATGGATATGCTCATATAATCGTTCCACATGCAAATCTTGCAGAAGCAAACGAAGCGAAAGAAGCACTTGGACTCACTATCCATATAAGCGGAGTAAAAACCATTAACGAGGCGATAAAAGTGATTGAAAACGTAAATAAGTAGTGGATCATTTACACATAAAACTCGATGGACAAAGAAATGATTAGCTTTGAGACGGAGGGTTTCGCATCCAACAAAAAAAGGATGAACAAGGAATACATTCACTCCCTCATCCACCCTCATAGTCCATCTTTAATTAACTATACTAGCCTTCGCCTCTTTAGGAGCATCCAAACCTGGCTTCTTCCAAATTATCGTAATACCAATTCCAATAGCCAATATTACTGCTGCAAAATAATAAGGATAGTTAACATCTATATCAAAAAGCATACCACCGATTATCGGGCCCGTAATATTTGCTAAACTAGTAAACGTAGAGTTCATACCACCAACAAAGCCTTGGTCGTCCCCTGCAATATTAGATAAATAGGACGTAACTGCTGGGCGAAATAAATCAAAGCCAACGAAGACAATGAATGTAACGAGTAAAATAGCAAAATAAGAATGTACAACAGTCATTAAATACACGAGGACTGCTGACAGGATTAAACTGTAGCGAATGAGTTTTATTTCACCCCAAATTTTTGTTAACCGGTCAAAGAGTAGTATTTGTGCAGCTGCTCCAAAAATAGCTCCGCCAGTAATAATAATTGCGATATCCCCTGGTGTAAATTGAAACTTATGATCGACAAATAGACTAAAAAACGATTCAAAAGCTGCCAATCCAAAGGAAGCGATGAAAATTAAAATAAATGCGATAAAGTATTGTGGCGCTAAAATACGTTTAAACCCACCTTTAGTTTCTAAAGCTTGTGGCGCATCAATCTTTTTGCGGACAGGTTCAGATAATAAAATTATCGAAAGAATGGCCGCAATCGTACCAAATGCCCCTGCGAAAAAGAACGGTACCCGCGTTCCAAATTCAGCTAAAAATCCGCCAATCCCTGGTCCAATAATAAACCCAGTACTAATCGCTGCCGACATATAACCGAGTGCTTTAGGACGAGTTTCCAAAGTGGTTATATCTGCTATATACGCTGTAACAGCCGGCATAATAAAGGCCGCACTAACTCCACCTAAAATACGAGAAACGAATAAAATTTCGATACCTTTCCCAATCCCGAATAAAAACTCAGAAATTCCGAAAATAAAAAGGCCGAGTACTATCATTATTTTTCGACCAAATTTATCTGCCGCCCTACCAGCAAACGGAGATACAATTAATTGCGCTAACGCAAACGCAGCTGTTAAATAACCTACAGTAGTCCCAGTAACACCCAATTCTCTCATAAGCGTTGGTAAAACAGGAATAACGAGACCAATCCCTAAAAAGGCTATAAATAAATTCAATAATAATAATCCTAATGTAACTTTATAACTTTTCATCTTTCTCAAACTCCTCACCTGAGTGAACGTGATGTGATTCTTTATTTACTTCATATATCGTAAAGTATATAGTAACTATATAGTCAAGGGTGGTGCTTAAAAAAATGAGTAATAAAGGAAAACATTTAACAACAGGAGAATTTGCAAAGCTTTGTAAAGTGAACAAACAGACGCTGATTTATTACGATCAAATTGGATTATTGTCCCCTGAAGTAAGAAACGAAAAAGGGTATCGATTTTATTCTTTACGTCAATTTGAGCTATTTATGGTTATTGACCTATTAAAAGATGTTGGCATGTCACTTCATGATATTAAACAATATACACAACATAAATCACCTGACAGTTTTCTAACATTAATGCATCAGAAGAAGAAGGAAATAGAAAAAATGCGTCAAGAGCTGGAGGCGAAGGAAAATTTAATCCAAACAAAAATAAAACTAATGGAAGAGGCATTACAAACGGATTTTAGTAAAATAACGTTGGAATACTTTCCAGAAGCAACGTTATATTTGAGTAGAAATATTGAAAATACATCTGATGAGGAATTTGTGGAAGTAGTTTCAGATTTTATTGATGAACTGTATGTCTCCAAACTTGATACAGGCTTTCCAATTGGTGTTATTACGACACGAGATCATATTATAAAAGGCGAATTTACGAACTATAGCTATTTATATATCGAACAACCAAATGCAAAAGAAGGCTTCTCCTATTTTCATGCAGTGGAAGGTCAATTTCTAGTCGGTTATCATATTGGAGATGAGAAAACAATTGGTCATACATACGAGCGGCTTATAGCAGAGATAGAGAGATTACGATTAAGCTTAGGAGAATTCATATTTGAAGAATATATTTACGATACAGTCGTCGTAAACGATAAAGAACAATACGTTACGAAAATCATGATTCAAGTCGAATAAGGACAGATTCCCCACTCTCCTAAAAAGAGATAAGGAAGCTGTCCTTTTCGCTTGACCTATTTCCAAAAAATGTGTGGACGAGGGACCTGTCCCTCTGTCCACGTTACATATAGATTGGGCCTTCTGGGCCGACTGGGATACCGAATAGGTACCAGACGACAATGAGGATGATCCAAAAGATACCGAAGAAGATGGTGTATGGAAATAATGCTGAAATTAATGTACCTAAGCCGATATTTTTATCATACTTTTTCGCAAAAGATAAAAGTAATACGAGATACGGCAACATCGGCGTAATTGGGTTCGTAATAGAATCCCCTATGCGATAAAGCACTTGTGTAAAGGCTGGATGGTAATCTAAAAACATGAACATCGGTACGAATACCGGTGCTAATATTGCCCACTTCGCAGAGGCACTGCCTATTAATAAATTGACGAACGCAACAAAAATGACAAAGGCAACAATTAACGGAACACCTGTAAAACCTATATCATTAAGAAATTCCGCCCCTTTAATAGCAATGATCGGACCTAGATTACTAGCTGAAAAGAAAGCTAGCATTTGAGCAGCTGCAAATACTAAAACAATGTATGGTCCCATTGTACTCATTGATTTACCGAGCATGTCGCCAAAGTCTTTCGAGTTATTAATCGTTTTAGCACCAATTCCATAGAAAAGACCTGGAATGAAAAATAGCATTGTTAATAGTGGAACAATTCCATTCATAAATGGAGAATTCGCTAATATGGAACCTGTTTCAGCATTCCGCAAGACGCCATTTTCTGGAATGAGCATTGCTACGATAACGATAGCAAACACAATCGTTGCAATACCTGCCCATTTTAATCCACGTCTTTCCGTATCGGTGACCTTCTCCATTTGTGGAAGTTCCCCTGTATACGTTCCAAACCGTGGAATAGTAAATTTATGTGTTACCCACAGTGAAACTAGCATTAAAAATAGAGCGGATACTACAAGGAAATAATAGTTCATTGCAGGATTTGCTATATATTCAGGATCTACCGTCTGAGCACCAATTTGTGTGAAACCAGCGGCAAGTGTATCAGACATACCGATAATTAAGTTCGCACAAAATGCTCCTAACGTAGATGCGTAAGCAACGACTAAACCAACTAATGGATGATAACCAAATGCCATCAATACTGTTGCAGCCAATGGAGGCAATACGATTGGACCAGCATCACCAGCAGCGTTAGCTACAATTGCAATTAAAATAATGCTTGGAATAATTATTCTTTTAGGGGTCGCGATGACCGTACGTTTCAATAGACTTGTAAAAAAGCCACTTTGTTCCGCAAGTCCAACACCAATCATCATAACTAGTACCATACCTAATGGTGGAAAGTTGCTGAAGTTCGTTACCATACTCGATACAAAATCGGCGAATCCGGCACCATTTAAAAGATTGTTGGCAGCTACTACTTCCCCTGTACCTGGATGAACAGCTGACACGTTAAAATAGCTCGTAATAAATGAAGCAAGTAAAACAATACCGCAAAGAATGAAAAACAGCACAATCGGATCTGGTAATTTATTTCCGGCAGACTCGATGGAATCAAGCATGCGATCAAAAAATGATTTTTTCTCTTTCTTACTAATCTGAGCCATAGACTCCCTCCCTATAAACCGTTTTATGTTGTACCACTTTATAGATTTACTACAATAAAGGATTAAGGTGAAAACTTGTCACTTCCTACGATTGAGCTCTGAGGGTATCATAAACCCAAAACTCAAAAAGAAAGTGACCAGTTATTACCTCACATTATTATAAATAGATTCTTATTTTGATAGAGTTAATGCAGCAAGCACATGAAATTTCAAGCCATCTTTCATTGCTTCTTCATCTATATCAAACTTTGGATGGTGGTGAGGGAATGTAATACCTTTTTCCTCATTACCGGAGCCTATCATAATAAAACAACCTGGTTTCTCGTCGCTAAATGCCGAGAAATCTTCTCCTCCGAGCATTGGGTCGATCCATTCAATGTTTTTATCTGTGAAATTCGCCTCAAGTAAATTGGCTACCTTGTCCGTTAATTCCTTTTCATTAACAACAGAACTATAACCATACGTATAAGTAACGTTAGCTTCAGCTCCATGTGCTTTAGCAATTCCTTCCGCCACTTCCGTAATTCTTGACTGCATTAGTTCCCGAACCTCAGGGTTAAGTGTTCTTACGGAACCACCAATTTCTACTTTGTCAGGAATAACATTTAATGCTTGACCTCCACCTAGAAATCTAGTTACAGATAAAACTCCAGACTCTAACGGAGCTACTGAACGGGACACGATATGGTGTAAGCCCGTTACAATTTGCGCACCTGTTGCTAAAGGATCCGTCGTCAATTCCGGTGTAGAGGCATGTCCCCCTTTTCCTTGAACAACGATGTTAAATGTATCGCTGGCAGATGTAACGGAGCCATGTTTGATGCCAATCGTTCCGTACGGAATAGTCGACATTAAGTGTATCCCTAATACTTGGTCTACCCCTTCTAAAACGCCCGCTTCCACCATTTCTTTTGCTCCACCAGGTGGAAGTTCTTCCGCATGTTGAAAAATAAAGACGATCTCACCACTTAATTCATCCTTATGTTCTTTTATTATTTTTGCTGCCCCTAAAAGCATTGCTGTGTGACCGTCATGTCCACAAGCATGCATAATGCCTTCATGAGCAGATGCAAATGGCAAATTGGTCTCTTCCTGTATCGGTAAAGCGTCCATATCCGCTCGTAAAGCGATAACTTTACCAGGGCTAGCTCCCTTTATACGCGCCAACACACTTGTTTTCGTCGGTCTTGACAGGTCGAACCCTCCAAAACTCTCCAAAATGTCATACACATATTGCGCTGTATGATGTTCTTGAAACGACAGCTCAGGGTTTTTATGCAGGTATCTGCGCCATTCGATTACATCTTGATAGACTTTATCAATGTCTTGAAATACTTTATTTGAATTCATCATTATCCCCCTATATAAAGATTCGTTATTTAACAGTTGCATAATTATTCATAAACGTGTACACATTCGTGAATATACGACATTTTTTTAATAACCTTACTTTACATAAAATTTTCACTCTTTTCAATATTTATTTTTTCAATATAACAAAAACAAGCGCAAAAAGGGCTAGAATTCACACCACTCCAAAAAATGGATGGTGAGAAACCTGGCCCTCTGTCTTAATTGTATATCGTTCCGCTTGATGGAGTATTGTACCAATTCCAAAAATCTACTTCCCCCATCGTTGCATAAATAATACTTTCATTTTGTTGAAGTCGCAGGAGCTCTTTCGATGGTCCAGTTACGACAACTCCATACGTTTTTACTCCGTTCTCTTCCACATATTTATACACTTCTTCGAAACTTTGCTCTGTCCAAATATACTTTTTGGCTAACTTGCTGTTTTCAACAAGGAAATGTAAACTCGTTTTAAATATTTCTGCGCGCTTTTGACCATCTCCACGTTCCATAATTGAATTACCATGTTGCGGGAAATCGAAAACAGCTCGTTCATGAAATCCCCAAATACCATTACTAGCACTAAAATATGGTGATCGATATTCTTCCCTTTCCTGTTCGACTCCTGTATCGATTGCGTACCAAACAATGTCTAAATCAAAACCTTCTAATAATTGATAAACCTCATCGATTTCATAAAGTCCGTCAAAAGTAATCGCAAGCTCAGAAACAGTACCCTCTGGAAGTAGGTCTAAACTATTCCACGTCTCGTTCAACACCTCTTCGTAAAAATCAAGCTCCGTTTCTTGTTCGTTTGCTACTAAGTTTGGGTGTAGGAAATGTAATTTAACATCATATTGACCATCTGCCCATTCTCTTTTTACATTGAGGGAATTAAATAACATTTTTCCATCGAGCTTTCCAATCGATTTATTATCCTTCCCTATCTGTTTTTGTATCGAAAAATCCATATCTAAAGTGAAATAAAAATTTGTGTCCATACCTCCACTACCTAAAAACACGTTAGGCATCGACATTTGTGTCGCTGTTTTCACTACTTGAACAGCTCTTTCCCCTCGACCTTGTTTGTCGGATCCAAAACCATAATAAGATGCAGTAAACAAACCGGTCATAAAACTCACGACGATAAATATTAGAAGAACAGTCAGCGCAGTCATCAAGCGGTTTTTCCATTTTGCCTTACGTAACATTTGAGCTTGCTTTTTAATAGGAATTTCGTTTAAAGGGTCTTCCTGTTTTACTATTTGTTCACGACTTTTCTCTTCCTGCTCTTCCATCGTTTCATTAAGCAATTGCTCACACTCGGGGCAACTTTCCAAATGTTCGTCGATTGCTCGTTCTTCATCACTTGGAAGTTCTCCGTTTATATACGACTTCCATTTAAACTTCACGTCGTTACAATTCAATCGCATTTCCTCCTTTTTAGTTTATTTCTTTCATTTTCATTTCCAGTTCCTTACGTCCTCGATATATGTTTACTTTTACTTTTGAAATCGACATATCAAAAATGTCTGCTATTTCTTGATAAGAAAATTGATAATAATCTCTCAGTAATACGACATTTCTTTTTGTTACGGACAAAGTCCCTAATGCTTGAAACCATTGTTCAATACTATCTTTAACGAAATACTCTTCTTCGGCACTTCTGCCTTGGCCACCTTTTACATCGGTATTTAAAAGTTCAAGATCATCATAATACGTTATTCGCTTTTCCTTCCGTACCACATCGATAAATGTATGATAAGCCACTTTAAACAACCAAGGTTTTATTTTTTCCATCTTGTAACTTTCAACATAAAGGTAGGCCCGATAGAAAGTTTCTTGAACAACGTCTTCCGTTAATGTTTTATTTTTACAAAGTGAAAATATATACCGATACACATCATTTACATAAAGCGAATATATTTGTTCTAAATCTACACCCTTTCCCATCGAACCCTCCTTTCACTATATCCACGGATGAATACGAAAAAAGTTACACAAAAAAAGTGGACAGAGGGACAGGTTCCTTGTCCCACCAAATAATGGATGAACAAGCACGTGTCCCACCGTCCTTTAACATCTTACATATTTACGTTTGAAACCAAGTCTGCCTTTATCCATGTCTTTTTGAATATTTTCATAAGCATTTAAAAGGCTGCTCTTTTTGTTTTCGCGTTTGACTTCCACTATACCAATTTCTTGAGCAGTCACAATGGCCTTTTCATTTAGAGGAATATAGGAAACGCCAACTGTGTATAGGAAATTATTCATAGAAGCTTTTGCCCGTTCCGGTGAGTCGTGAATCGTGTTTTTTACTCTATCAAGCATCTCGGAAATTTTACTTTCGGAAAATTCATGGTCCTTCCGATTTCCTAAAAGCCAGCAATAGCAGCTCCACCCTGCCGACATTTTCAACTCATCACCGCTCGCAATCCATTTATCGGCAACATCTTGTGCGATGCCAGACTCTGATAAAGTTACCGCTACTACATAATCAGATAACATATAAAAATATGCCCCATCCATCCAACGGTCGTAATCGGACTTCGTCATAGCATTTGGATCTGCAATAATTCCTGCAAAATACATCGCATCATAATTTCCAGTCGCATATAGTTGTTCCGCTAAAAGCTGGTTTATTTTTATTTTCTTCGCCATCGGCTTCATCGCACCTGTAGCAACCCCAAAAAGCGGTTCACGCGCACCGTTAGATATGTACATTTTTTTCGTACGTTCCTTACCGAGCGTTTCTAGTTCTTGCATCACTGTTTCAAAATCCATTGGTATTCAATCCTTTCTAGAAAAGATAGTTTCCCAAAAAAATTGAGAGGCCTTTGCTTTGATATATGTATTATAAACTATCTCTCTAAAAACACTTACATTTTCGTAGCTTTTATGATGAAAGTAGCTGGCATTAATTCAGCCTTTTGCCGAAAATACCACCTTGCTGGATCGGTTGTTGCATCAGCAGGTATAACCACATCATCCATAACCTTTTCGATTTTAAAACCTGTTTCAATCAACGTATTAATATAAGTAGTTAATTTACGGTGAAAAATAACGACATCTTGATGCCACGCCTCGTTATATTCAGGACCTTCGACATTATAAGATTTGTTGAACAGAAAGGATGAATCTTCGTAGCTAATCCGGTCATGCAGCGGATGTTCCCAACTAAAAACGAAAACACCTCCTGGCTTTAAATAACTATGAATGTGAGACAAAGTTTCCTTCAAGTCGGTCGTCCATCCTAACGCATAAATAGAGTATGCAATATCAAAATGGTTAAACGGAATGCCCGGATTTTCCTCCATCGGAGATTCCTTTAATGTCACCTTTCCCTTTACATCCTTCAATACTTCACGTGCCGTTTCTATTTGTTTCGTTGTAAGGTCTAACCCCCAAAGCTCGTTCGCACCCTGTTCTGCCATATACAATAAGGAGTGCCCACTTCCACAACCAATATCTAATACTGTTTTCCCATTTATGTCACCAAGCAACTTTAACTTTTCTTCACTAGGTGAAAAAGGTCCGTAGTCTGGAAGAGGATTTCTACCAAAAAAACGTTCCGCCGCTTTTTCCCAACTACTTTTATTTAAAGTTAAAATTTCCTTCGTATTTTGCATTCTAAACACATCCTTTTACTTCTTCACCCTTTCAATTCGACATTTTCCACAAAATACCCTTTCAAAGTTTTGAAGATTAAATGATATTTAACTTTCCATTTTTAAAAGGAACACTTTGTTTATAACTGCCTTTTGGGTAGATAAACGTCCAAGGCGTACTTACTTTGGATGGAATAGAAAGCGCGGGCAATGTGAATACTTGGTCCCCAATGACCTCATCACGTATTTTATACTGCAATCTTTTATTATGAAAAGTTAGTGTCTGCTCCATACCGTTATGTATCAAAACAGTAATTAGTAATGCCTCACTATGGTTCACTGCTTCTCGAATAGGTGAAAAAATAATACTAGAGTTATGGATGTGCTTCGTTTCTTGAAAAATATTTTCGATATGTTGTCTGTCATTAGTAGATAATGTTCTGTCCCAAGCTGGTTCAAATCGTAATTGTTGCATCGTTTCATTCACCTCTTGAGTATTAGTCTAACATATGGTACAAAAAGGCTGAAGTATAGCACATTAATGGCTTACCATTGTTAATTCGTTATTTATTTACCTTTTTATTTGCGGTTACCGCGTGTTCATTTGCGATAAGCTTTTTTTATTTGCGATTCCTTCCCTCTTATTTGCGATAAGCCGTTTCCACATCAAAAATTTTGACTTTTAAGAAAATATTTTCATTTCCGGTAAGTTTGCTTTATAATAAAATTATATTTCGATTCACGAAGCATTTAGCGTGAATCTAGTAAACTCAATACGGAAAGGGGTAATTTTATGACAAAGGGTACTTTACTACGTTCAGACGTCCCTGTTGAGCAGACGTGGGATTTACGAGATTTATTTCAAACGGAAGAAGATTGGGAAACTGAACTGGTGGCAGTTGAAACTGATATTCAAACAGTTACTAAATATAAAGGAGCAGTGTGTGAAAATGCCAAGTCGTTACTAGAATGCTTGAAGGCAAAAGACGCGTTACAAGAGCGACTAATGCGTGTAGCAACATATGCAGATTTACAAATGTCGGTTGACGGTACGAATCCTAATTACCAAGCAAATGCAGCCCGTGTCGGTTCGGTTTTATCTAACGTTCGTTCAAGTTTGTCGTTCGTAGAATCTGAACTTCTTCAATTAGACAGTGATACGGTTAAAGCTTATATAAACGAAGAAAGCGAGCTCGTAGATTTCCAGAAGACACTCACGGACATTTTGGAGTCAAAGCCACACCGCTTATCTCCTGATGTAGAAAAAGTCTTAGCTGCATTTGGCGAAGTATTTGATTCTCCGTATATGATTTACCAACGAAGCAAAACATCTGATATGAAGTTTTCGTCTTTTACGACAGATGATGGAGTGGAACACCCGCTAACTTTTAACTCCTTCCCAAAATACGAGGACTCAGCCAATACAGAACTTCGTCGGAAAGCGTATGATGCTTTTGTCGGTACACTACAACAATACCAAAATACATATGCTGCAACCTATGCAACGGAAGTAAAAAAGCAAGTAACAGAAGCACGCTTACGTAACTATGAATCTGTTACTGATATGCTTCTAGATGAACAACAAGTAACGAAAGAAATGTACGATAATCAATTACATACGATTCAAACGGAATTAGCTCCACATATGCGTCGTCTAGCGAAGTTGAAGCAACGTGTGTTAGGTCTTGACAAGATTCAATATTTCGACCTTAAAGCACCGCTAGATCCTGACTTTTCTCCAGAGGTGACTTATGAGGAAGCTTCCAAGCTAGTTTTAGATTCATTACAAGTAATGGGTTCCGAATATATGGAGATCATGGAGCAAGGAATTAACAATCGTTGGGTGGATCTTGCTGATAATGTTGGGAAAAGATCGGGTGCGTTCTGCTCAAGTCCATATGGTGCTCATCCATATATTTTAATGACATGGAATAATTCGATGAGAAATGCATTTACACTTGCTCATGAATTAGGTCATGCTGGTCATTTTGTTCTTGCTGGCCGTTATCAACGTATTTCGAACACTCGTCCATCAAGATATTTTGTAGAAGCTCCTTCCACGATGAACGAAATGCTATTAAGCAAGCACATTTTAGAGCAATCCAACGATGAGCGAATGAGACGTTGGGTTATTTTACAATCTCTAGGTACGTATTATCACAATTTCGTTACTCATATTTTGGAAGGGGAACTTCAACGTAGAGTATATGATTTAGCGCATCAAGGTACACCAATCACTGCAAAACTATTAAATGAACAAAAAGTAGAACTTCTCACTGCATTCTGGGGAGAAGAGGTAGAAATCGACGAAGGAGCAGGCTTAACGTGGATGCGCCAGCCACATTATTATATGGGCTTATATCCGTATACTTACTCTGCTGGGCTAACCGCTTCTACCGCTGCATCCCAAATGATTCAAGAGGAAGGCCAGCCAGCCGTGGATCGATGGTTATCCGCTCTCAAAGCAGGCGGCACACTGAAACCGATAGAGCTGATGAAACTTGCTGGAGTAGATATGTCTACACCTGAACCAATTCGCAAGGCCGTTGCGTATGTCGGGTCATTAGTGGATGAGTTGGAGAAGAGTTTTTAATTTTAAGATGAAAAAACCTAGCTATCTGAACAGACGGCTAGGTTTTTCTTATAAATCCTCCGCTAATTCTTTTATTACTTTTTTGGCATCGGAGGCAAATTCTACGGAAGCATCATAGTACATTTGGCCGTTTTTTATGAGTGAAAAATCACCAATCTCTATTTTAAGCAAAGTACCACTACCTCTTTCTTCTAAAAGATAACGATACGCTACATCGCCTTCTTTCGGTTGTACTTCCCAATTCGTCACGTTTAATGCGATGATTAATTCTTTATTTTGGTCTGCCTTAATAATCGTTGTGATCGATTGCCCACCATTAGGAAGCTCCCAAACTACCTTACTACCGAGAGTCATTTCCTCTTCTGGGTAATTTTCTGGCAACTCATCCCAATTGGCAACAAATTTAGGCTTAACAAGAACTTCCCACACTTTCGAAGGGGGGGCTTCAATTAATACTTCGTCTTTAACTGTTAGTTCATTTGATTGCATCATCCTTCATCTCCTTCTAAATATATAAACTCATTATAACCTTTGATCATAAATAAAAGACAATCCGATGCCTTCCCGAATTGTCTTTTTCTCGGCAGTCATTTCCAAGTTTCAACGACCTCTCCACTTTTATCGTAACCTGTTGCTTGAACAATTTGGGTGTAAAAACCTTCTTCCTCTACTGGTAAATGCGCTGGAAATTCAGCAATAAAAGTATTATTTTTCGCCTTAACCTCTTGAGAATCTCCATTAATATATTGAATAACAAACTTATCAATCTCATGTTCATCCGTACTTATCGCACCATGAATAATGTTTCCTACCCCTTCAAAATAATTTACGGAAACTAAAAAAGGTAGACCAATTTCGGAATCAAACGTAATCCCAACACTTTGCTTATTATCATAACGATATTTTCCGTACTCGTAATCGTACGCACCTAAAACATGTTGAGTTTGGTCTAAATAATATACTAATTGATTCTCTTAGTCTTGATTGATTACTTCTATTGGTGTTTCCCAATGGCTCTGGACTGCTTCTTCTAGTGAGTCATAACCTCTACTACAACCAGTTAAGATCAATACAATAATTATAAAAGCATTTATGTATCTAATAATTAGCCCCCCACTCTATGTGTGCTTACTGAAAATAATCCTATTTATCTGTTTGATACCGACAATAGTAATCTTAATGTACTTCATGGTAAGTAATCTTCACCTATTAGACTCTAGTAAGAGCAATATTTATTAACAATCTCCATAAGCCGCTCTGAATTCTCCGATGAAACATTTTCAGATAGTCTTGCAGCCGCAATGATTGGAGCCCACTGAAAAACTTCAGACTTTAAAAGTCCACTCTTTTTACAATATAGCTCCAAGTACAAATCAGCTAAATCTGAGGAAAATTGAGAGTATAATAGATAGGTACGATATATATCAGCACGAATATCTCCCATACTAGAATCGACCCAATCTATAATAGCAATATGACGATCCGTCTTTAGTAAATTAAACAAATGAAAGTCACCGTGACAAAGCCTGTTTTCGTTTGTGAATGAATCTAATTTTTTTAGTAGATAACATTTTTGCTTCGTACTTAGTTCTTCCACTCCGTTAATTTGACGATACAACTTGTCAACCATCGGCTCTATTCCATCCCCGATTACATCATGTATTTCCATTTGTACATCAACAGAGAGATTCAAGTAATGTTCTGCTCGTTCTTGGTTATGGAGAAATAATTCGCCTAACGTTTCTCCTTTAACATACTCCATTACAATCGCTTGTTTGTCGTTTATTTTCGTAACTTCATGTATTTTTGGCACTGGAAGTCCGCATGAATAGGCATACTTTTGTTTCTCAGCTTCATAAAGAGCTTCTGTTTCTGGCAAAAAATCGTTAAACACTTTAACTATTTTGTTGTTAGACAAAAATATTTTTGCGGTATTTCCTTCTGCAATTGGGTTTCCTAAGTTCAATCAATAACTCCCCCTTATCTATTCTCCAACCTGCTCCACCTCAAGAACAACCTTCGTCTTCTCTAGGTAGGTAAACCGATATATTTGATCCCGGTAGATTCGAAAAGGTCTCCAGTACAGAACCATATCCCCTTCATCGGTTTCAAGTATTGTTATATTTGAACGTTTATTTGGTCCATATATATCCCTTACTAGCAATTCCTTTACCGTCCAATTCCCTTCTTTGTAATCCTGAAACGCCTGACTATCTCTACTGATTTCTTGACTACTAAAGCCGACGACCCATACGGTAAAAATAAATACAACCATTCCAGCTGCTGCAAATTTTAAAACTTTACTCCTCTTAATCCTTTGCGGGTTTATGAAGACAATGATAAAAAACAAATATAGAAAAAAAGCACATAAAAAAATTGCCCCCATGTACAAACCTACCATACCTATCAAATCAAATAAAAGAACATAATACATGTCGGGATAAACTAAATCTCGGAAAATAAGGAAAGCACCACCGATGGCTATACAGATTGCAAAGGCAAACACGAAAACCAAAATAACTCTCCATCTTCTCTTGTTCGAAACCGTTTGCTTCTTTCCGCGGGGTTGATTTTTACTCATGGTAGTCACCTGCCACATTTTTCATATTTCTGTTATATACGATCCTAAGTCTAAAAAAGTTTCGGTACACCGTTTTATCTACCGCATTTGAAGCTTTTGTCGAACTTGTGTTAAATATATTACAATCAAAAAGAAACACCAAATTGGTAAGATAAAATTTGGTGTCTCTTTGCTCCCCATTATATTAGTAACCCATTTCTATTATTTTTTTGAAATGAGCATCATTAGCTTCCATATTTACTTGCTTACATAACTGTATATTCAACCTAATTATTTCCGGAACCATACTTGCGATTGTTTTCATTATTTGATTAGTGTTCCGATTACAATCCCAACTTTCCAGCAAAGATAATTGCCACGTCTTTAATTTACTTCGTTCACCCTCTATTTTGGACCAAACACCATAAGCACTATCTAAATGCTCATCCATCTCCATATACCACCCAGCAGCGATTAACCAACGAATCATATCTAAATTAGAGAGCGCATAATATACTTCCCCTCTCATAACTGCACGGTAAGCTTCGTGTATATATGCAAGGACTTTCCCTCTCCAAACCTCCACTTCTTCGGTAGAAGGTTTATATTGTAGTGCGGACGATTTTAATATTGCGTTGCTTATAAGATTGTTTGGATCGTATAAAACCTTATATCCCTTTATCCATATAGAAGCTGTAACTTCTTCGGGGGAATGATACCAACTATCTACTTTGACGAAACAATCATAATGGGTTACTACCACTGGTGACAGAGGATTAAAATCTTCAAAAAATAATACCTCTCCCCATTTGCTAGCTCTATTTCTTTTATTTTTAATAAAATCCGCTTTCGTTTCGGGAGTCACAATTGTATGTATATCAATATCCGAATAATTATCAGCATTCCCTTTAGCTAACGAACCCGCTAAATAAATAGCTAAAACGTTAGAGTCTGAACTCAAATCTTTTACTGCATGATCCAACAGTATTTCTCGATGTTTTGGCAAAGCTTCATCCCGTTCTAAATGTCTACTTACAAATCCCACACACGTATACCATCTCCTTTTATTTTTTACTAATAACAAAGCTATAATAAACTTAACTTTTTAATAGAACCTTCCCCTCATATTGACGACTTTCTACTAGTTTATGAGCGTCGGCTGCTTTACACAATGGAAAAACTTCTGCAATTTTCAAGTTGATTTTATTTTCCGCAAACAACTGAATTACTTTTTCTGCTACAGGTGCTAATCGTTCAGGGGCATATTTTCTCGTTGTTCCTAAGCTAAAGCCCTTTACATTTCTACAGCTACTATGAACATCACTTGTTTTAAAAGAACCTGCTTTACCACTACTGTTACCAAATTGTACGAGAGTTCCATATAAACTTAAACATTCTAAACTCTTACTAGTAACATCTCCCGCTACGGAGTCAAAAATAACATTAGCCCCTTTCTCTTTGGTAACTTGTAGCACTTCACATGCAAAAGTTTCATAAGTATATACTGAATGCGCACCTAATTGTTTCACATAATTTTCCTTCTCTAAATCTCCTACTGTGCCAATGATATGTTTCACGCCTTCTAAGCTTGCTAATTGTACTAGAGTTGAACCTACTCCGCCGGCAGCACTATGAATAACAATCACATCATTTTCACTTACTTGGCCAATTTCATGTAATAGCATATAAGATAAAATGGACACAGTCGGCATCGTGGCAGCTTTCTCAAAGGATAGCCTATCAGGAATCTTAAAAACTAGTTGTTCATTAGCAATAACATATTCCGCATAAGAACCAGCTTTCGGAAACGCAATAACTCGATCTCCTTTTCTGTACTTAGAATCACTAGGAGCCTCCTCTACAACTCCCGCAACATCTAGCCCTAATGTAAATGGGAAATTACCTTTACCCTTATTCCCTCGGCGTTTTTTAATGTCCGCATAGTTGACGCTCGTATATTCCGCTTTTATTAAAACTTCATTTTCACCTAACTTTGGTATTTCGACATCCGTGTACAATAGTACGTCAGCATCGCCGAATTCGTGTTGAACTATTGCTTTCATGCTATTATTCCTCCTTTTAAACGCTTAATAATTTCAGAGAACGGCGCTGTTTATCTCATTTGTTCTCCAGAAACGATATGCCAATGGAGATGCTTAGAGTCTTGATATTCACCTAAATTAGTTATTATTCTGCATGCCCCGTGTTTTTCGGTAACCATTTTTGCCACCTTTTGGATTACCCCCATTAATTCCATCAACAATTCATTATCACTTTCTTCCAACGTAATAAATGAAGAGATGTGTCTCTTCGGAATGGCAACAATATGAACTGGCCAAAAAGGTTTTGTATGATAATAAGCTAATACATTTTCTGTTTCGAACACTTTATTTACTTTTGTTTTACCACTTAGAACCTCGTCACAGTAAAAGTCTTCGGTCATCGTAATCCCACCTATAAGTTTATTAATGTTATATCTATTTTCGATATTTACTTGCTATTGTTTTAAAGCATTATCTAAAATCTCTTGGTATATCACATTCCAATTATGATAGTAATCTGCTACTCTTCTAGGATCAATTAGAATTCGTTCTTTTGTTTCATATTTAGCATCAAAGTCATGTAATTCATTAATATCCATTCGATAAAAAACTTGGTATCCAATTTTCGGATATGTACTAGCTTCATTCCAATTCGGATTGTCATGGTGATCCACGATAATATGGCCTAAGAGTGAACAACTTCCTGTTACGTAACCTTCTTCATAAGCTTCACGTTGTAAACATTCTTCAGCAGTTTCTCCATCTTCCACATGACCTCCTGGGAAATCCCAGCCTCTATGATTTATATTTACTAATAGTAGTTTATTATTTTTGAAGCAAAATCCGTGAGCACTTGTAGTTAATTTTTTAGGAGGAAGTGCTGTATCGTTTTTCCAAGTTAATTTTACTCTCCCACCACTCCAATACACATAATTTGAAGACATGTATTCTCTCCAATCATTATAAATTGACACTTTTACGTATAGGTTATACTAGGTTATCAACCTCAATTAGAAAGTTACTTATATACTCATTAAACTGATCTTCTTCTTCGATATGTGAATAATGAGAGGAATTTTGGAATTCTATATGTCTACTCTTTTTGATACCTGACTTAAATAATTGCGCTTGTCCAACAGATACACCATCATATTTACCACTAATTATGAGTGCCGGACAGTGTATTTCATTTAATTTTCTACAGATATTATAACTTGCTATCTCTTTATTTTTCTCTGGATTCCAAATTAGTTGATTTGTACCAACATCTTTATCTTCAATGGATTTAATTAAGTAATTAGGATATTTGACTCTACAATAAAATAGTTTATTATATTCGTATGTAAAGTGTTCAACTTCTTCAGGAGAAGGTTTTAAACCTTCATTCATCTTCTTTATTACCTGCTTTAATTCATCAGGAAAATGCTCTTTAGCAAATTTTTCTCTTTCCTCAAGACATACTTTCCAATTAGCAATACCACTATGTAAAATGAGACTCTTTGTTTTTTTGGGATATTGTAAAGCAATATTTACTCCTAAAATTGTTCCCCATGAATGACCAAGAAGATGGAATTCTGTTATATTTAGTTGTGTCACAAGAGTTTTAAATTGTTCAACGAAATCTTTAATTGTTAACGAGCTGAAACGTTCAGATCTTGTTGACCTTCCGCTACCTAACTGGTCATATCCTATGACTAGCCTTGTTTCAGCTAAAGAAAATAAAGGAGTTAATGTTTTAAAGGAGAGACCAGGTCCACCAGCCAAAAGAATAATAGGAGTATTATCTTTAAAATTTACATTTGGAGTGTGAATTTCGTAGTATGTTTGATAATTTCCATTCTCAATAAATCCAGCTTTGACTTCGACACCAGCACAAGTTTTAGTGTTACTGTTCAAGTGAAACCTCCTAACTAGTTTAAGATGCCATACCATATTCCTGACATTCTCAAGACATGTTGCAATCAATTAAAAAACATCTTTTATTTTGTCTTCAGAAAATTAATCGCTTTAATCTAATTATACTATATTTTTCCAAATGGTTAGATAGAATTTTTCTACTTGCTAGATTATCTTCAGGAATTATTAAACAGTCACTCTAACTATATAGCGAGAAAATGTAATAGGTAATCCGTATTCTGTGGCATTTTGTTCATAAATCTTGGTTATTTCAAATAGATTTTTTTCTTTCAATATATTATAAATGGAGGGATGTTGACCAAAACAACGTAATTTTAATACGTCCAAAGGAGTATTGATATACTCTGTACTATTCATAACTTCAACATTTACACTAGAGAAATTGCTTACACTAAGTCTTTGTTTAATAACATTTAAAATTGAAGTTCCTGTTGAATATTTAAAGAGGTTAGGAAATAAGAGTGGTAATTCTTTACCTGACTCATCACCAAGGTGAAGACCAATTAATTCACCTCCATTTTTTATTACTTTTTTAAGGAAGGGATAAGCAGATGTAGGACCTTTCCTAATGTATGCACAATCAAATTCGTCTATTTCAAAAGGTAATCCATTTTTTGTATTTCCCACAACAAAGGACACATTTGGGTTAGTATCTTCTGAGCCAACCTTTACAAAATTATCTGTTACATCAAGCCCTATTATTTCTTTTGCTATTAGACCGCATTTATTCGTAAATTCACCATGTCCACACCCAACATCTAGTACTTTTTTATTTGCTATCATATGAGTTACTTCGTTATCAAAAATTGATTCTCCGTTAGGTTCTGTAATAGTTGACTTCCAAGAATATATGTATTTACCATGAAGAATACTCATTTGTTTGTACCACTCTAACGAATGTGGTTGTATCCACTCTTCCAAAGATGTCGGGTCAATTAAATGCATGTACTTTCCCTCCTTAACAACAAGTAAAACCCGAAATGGAAATCTAATTTATGTAGAATAATCACTTCAATTTAGGAAGTAATTTTTCCCTGTGATCTTTTGAAAGATTAATTAACTTAAAGCTTCCTGTACCTATTAAACTCTTAAGGTTATGAACTTCCTTCCACGCTAGATCATAGAGGGCTTTATCAACAATACCTTTTGATAATGCATCCTCAAGTTCATCAGCATCTCTTACAATTAATTCACCTGATGGCAGTACAACGATATCTAGGAATAAATCGTCCATCCAAGGAATACCGTTTTTCATTCCGTTCCTAAGACATATATCTATATACCATTGCACGATATTCCCATCGGCATCAAACATCGTTGTTACGGAATGGTTTTTATTAAATGGAAACTGCTGCAACCACATATAACCATCGTCTACAATACAAACAAGTTTTTTACCATACTGAACCGATAATGGCTCTGTCACTTTTATAGTGTTTAATAAGGTTATATATCCCTTAAATTCTTTAGTTTCAAGATAAGTTTGTGAATATTTTCTTTTTATCACTCGTTTCCAGTTAGAAAGGTCCCCAAACTTTCTTTTTAGCATTCTACTCCCCCTATTAGTTGCCAATGTTACTCTAAAACCTATTTTCATTTAAATAACTTCAACATAAAAAGCATCAATCCTGCTTGGATCAACGCTCTTTATGCTAAAATTTGGTATAATGTGCTAATTCTCTAATTTGATTTATTTTATTATTCATTGATGTTATAAACTAATACATCAAATAATTCGCCATCAACATAAAGTAATATCGACCATTCTCCTGGCATTGGTATGTTCACGCTTGAAGGTGCGTGTGCATCTGCGCCATTATTTGCTCCCCCTAGGCCGATCGTCCAACCTGTTGTGATGATTTGATGCCACGTTTCCGTTTCTCTATGAAAACCTATAGCGGTAAGTTTGGTTTCCGTAGGATTTTCAATTTCCCAAAGATGCCACATCCACTTTTGGTTAATATTTATGCTTGGCATATTAGCACCAATAACACCTGATTTATTCTTATTCCCTACAATATTGTTACCTATATTAACAGCCTTTCTGTTCCAGTCAATTATTTCAATGTCACTTGCTTTTACAAAGCTAGGAATATCTATATTTTGGATAACTTTGTCTCCAACTGATAATACGACATCACCATAAAGTTTATTATTAAAATAGACTTCATATTTCCAAAGTCCACTATCTGGAACTTCAAAAAATGCTGTAAACCTTTGTAAACTTGAATATCCACCTGATGGTTCCGTAATTGTTTTGGAAGGTAATACATTAATCCGCTCACCTGTATCACTATGAATTGCATATATTTCTATATCTTTACCTTTATAGATATCAAATGATTCCTTAAAACTAAAGATATAACCATATGTTTTACCTGCGGACAAAGTAGGGTCTGGGAAAACTTCGAACAACTTCTGATTATTTTTTGTGTATTCATGTCGAACCTTCCATTCGCTTTCTACAGGCTGCAGAGACCCTCGATTTATATCATCTGAAGAATAGAAGTTAGGTAAGAAACCTGTATAAAACAATAAGATAAACAAGGATACAGCCAGAGTAGTGATAAGATAAATGGAGAAATTTGGTTTCTTTGTTACTTCTCGTTGATGAAGTGAAGCTCTTATCTTTTTTTTCTGAAGTTCTGTAAAATGAACACCTTTGTGAGTAGAAGAATTCATTGCTTTCCTTAAGTTTTTAAGCTCATTCTCCATTTTCCCTCCACCTTTCCATCATTATTTTTAATTTTTCCCTTCCCCTATTCAATCTAGTTTTTATCGTGTTTCTATTAATCTGCAAAATTTCACTAATTTCTTCTATTGAAAATTCCTCATAGTAATAGAGCGTTATAACCTCACGATATTTAATAGGTAGTGCTAAAACACAAGTAGATAAGAATGCCTCTTCGCTTCTCTTCAATATGAACGATTCCGGTGTTAATTCTAATGATTTTATTTGTGTAAGAAAGGTAGAGTTCATAACAATTCTTTTAAACAGTGAACTCTTCAATATATCTTTACATTTGTTGATGGTTATCCTAAATATCCAAGATTTAAAAGATACAATTTCATCAATGTTTTCATATTTTTTATAGCAAGTAATGAATACATCCTGAACAATATCTTCGGCTAGACTCCAATCCTTTGTATAGTTATAGGAAAGCTTTGTTAATCTGTCACCATATTCATCCATAATTCTTTCAAACCATGCATTTTTATCTTCTAGATATTCCTTTTCCATTCCGGCACCTCTACTCAAATTTACACCACCTCATTTCTCACTTAATGCTAAGACGATTGAGTTATGTATTGGTTTCATTTTTTTCAATAAAAAAAGCTACTCAGTTATGTATAAGTAGTTTCGAAAACGTGTAGAAAATATAAATTTACAGTCCAAATAACATTCATTTTCGTAGGATGAATTATTAATACATTAGCACAAAAAAAGCTAGGGTTATCCCAAGCTTTCGGTTTTGAATGTGTTGTTCTAATTTAATTAAAGCACCCGTTCACTTTAAGTGTACCTTTTCATACTTAATTCATTCGCACTAAAAAGGCACTTCCAAATAGCCAAATCATTGGGGTTAAGACCACCAAGAAAAACAAGCCAGTAAACATATACATTATGTATTGTTTTCTATTTAGACCTTCTCTTAATTCCCATAGCCCTAATGTGATAAAGTATAGTCCAAACAAAACCGAGATAATCGGAAGTACAATAATTACACCTAAACCACGCACTCGGACACCTCCATTTTTTGATAGTCCTCAATGGTTATGTATATTCAACAATAAAGGTGTTTTCCCTTTTTTTGAAATCCCTTATTGGATCAACGCACTCGTTAGTTATAAATAAGACTTAAACAATAATTGCATATTATATAAATGAAGTGACAATAAGTCTTTATTTCTTACGTTTTCGTTCTAAAAATATAGGTGCTATATTTAGTAAGATAGAAACAATAGTCAAAAACCAAAATGCCCTTGCCATACCAGGTATTACATCCGATAAAGCAGCCCAATCTTCAGCTTTTACCCACCGAGTTAGATAACTGTAATCTGCACAAATTGTTAATGCTGTAAATGATAATGCCATCGCCATAGCGAGCTTATAATCCTTTCCCGCTGCATACATATAAAGATTGATAAAAGTTGCTACTATTGCAATAACTCCAAATATTACCCACATAACTATACCTCCAAATAATTTTATTTTTGTCGTGTAATGATACTAATGTGCATGAACTCTTCTGCTTCATTTGTGTAATTAGCTCAATAAAAAACAATAAATCCTTCTTAGACTATCGGATAGTTAGTTAATTTAGACAATTATAATTCTAAATCAGTATTTTAATTTCCGCTGTTAAACCAAGAGATAAAACCAATTGAAATATACATAATCACTGCAATGGGTACTACTAGACTTAGTAAAATTAGATTCTTCTTCTCTTTATTCTCTTTCAAAGCATTATAGTGAATTGATAATGTAATGATAGACACCATCATTGTCACATTTTGGTAAAATGAGGTAAATTTATATATTGGCTCATTGACAATCAAACTGTAAATAACAGATATTAGAATTAAACTGGATGTTATTATTGCTAAATGAGTATTAGTAAATTTTTTCATCTTCCATCCCCTTTCTTAACTATAATAGATAGTTGAGTTACTAATAAAATTAAAACCGATAAACCTATTAACGGCTTTATTGGGAGATAGTAAATTGTTTTCTGTGTCAAAACAATAAAATTCCCCCCATATAAATCCCTCAATTTTCTTATTCCACATTTCTGCGCCTCATTCTACAATAACTTAAACAAAAAGCTATTCCCCTTCTTGAAGAATAGCACCCTTTATTCCCCAGAGACTTATAAAGGTTACAAGGGAATTCGTATCTACACTCACTAGTATTCCCTCCACCTAAGACTCATTTTGATTACCATCTTATTGCTCTTCTACCTCTTACACTCAAGCTTGTGAAGTAACAGGATGTTTCATTTGCAGTGGGAAATGATTATTATCGTTTTCTCTTACAAATAATACGTCACTTCCATTAGCAATATTTCTTTCTGTATGAATGCCTTGATAATCCGGAGTGTAATGAAAAACTATTTTAGTAGTCTCTTCATCACATATTTTTGATAGAATTGCGTCAATATCAACAGCGTTTTTCGTAATAATATCAAAAATATCAATTTGATTTTTATCCTTTTTATAAATGACAATAGCATCCTCGCGTTCTAGGTAGTATATATCCTGATGAAACACATACATGCAATGAAACATGAGAATAGACTGCGTATTTTCCGTTCCAAATGTTTGAGAAACAGGCACTCTTTTAGATGCAAATTGATAGATAAAATGTAGATCGTCTACATTGGTACCATTGAGTTTACGAATACCGGTTGTATCTACATTACTTGGTGAATAGTTCATTGAATATTGGTACTCATTTACTGGTTTAAAACCAAATTTAGGATAGAAATTTAAAACAGTTTGATTAGCAAATAAATACATATAATCGTATTTATCTTCGTATTCTTTTAACACTTTATTCATTAAGCTAGCCGACACACCCTTATTTCGATAATCAGGGTGTGTCATGACTGTCCCAATTTGTAGTGCTCTTTTTTTCTCACCATTAATCACGAAACCTAGTACATTGACAGAAACATTTGCGACAACTTTCCCCTCATTAACGTAAGAAAAAGGTAAATATCGTTCACTCCAAAAACCCAATGTGTACCATTCTTCAAAATTGATACCAAATACCTTTGTAGCAAGCTCGTTGAAACTTTTTCTTAGTTTCTTATCATTCTTGTAATCTTTTATGAAATGTAATTCGTTCATGTTATTTCCCCTTAATACCGACCTTAAGTAAATCTATGAATGTTTATTCCTAATTTTTTGTTGTAAATAGGAGGCAAAAAATAGTGCAATTCCTAGACACACCAACGATATGGACAAATATTGATCTTTAAAAACAAATACTTCATTAAAATTTTGAACAAACAACAATACTCCTAGTATAAAAAATATAATTCCTAATCCAAAGTTCACTTTTCCGAATAGAGTAAGATTTTTCATGCATTATATCTCCTTTCTTTTTCCGTTTGCCACTAGTCCTTCTACTATAAACGCACCCTTATCAATCTTCACCAGTGTTAATAACCACCAGTTGCTTAAAAGGAATACCTAAGTAACTATATTTAATAAGAACATTCTTTATCTCATCATCGTGATAGACAATAATACCGTATTCTCTAATCGTGTCAAAAACTCCTTCCTCGTATTCTTGCTTAGGAGGTGTCTTTATCGGATAATCTTCTATGTTATGAAAACTAAAACCTTCTCTCGTTTCACCCACTGCTTCTGCAATCATAACCATCGTGTTGGAACGGCTAAGTCCGAGTTCAACTTTTACAGGCTTGTACGAATCGTTTACTATAACTTCTTTTAGCTTTATGTTTGCAAAGCCATGGTTCTCAGGATTAACACCAGCGACAACATACAGATTTCCCTCTTTATCTAGGATAGGTTCAACAGTTGTGCCGTGTCCACGAATGTAAAGGGGTGGATTCATTACTAGAAAAGCTAGAAATCCGAAAAATAAAATAATAATCAAGACTACGGGAATTAGAATTTTATTTTTCATCATTGCCCTCCTCCCTCTATTTTAAACAACTCAAATACAGTATCCCGTTCAGTAGGAGGTTGATTTATCCATTCATGTAAGCTTCTGATTATAGGTGCTTTATGTGGGAAGTAGTGGGTAAAAACGTCAGATTGTTCGTGAAGTTTAGTCGTCCATATTTGTGAGCGTGCCATCACCATGGAATAGTATGTTCGGATGAGTTTACGAGCGAAGCCTTGTGAAATAATTTTAAAATCTTCTATAGAAGCTGCTGTTTCTAACCTTTTTAACGTCCTAGTAACATAATTACATATATCGCCATTGAAACTAATCGCTATCTCTGGTGTAAGTTTATACGGACCAAATCGCTCCCCTACATCCTCTCCGTACACACAAACTGATATTTCCTTTATAAAGGCATTTTCATAATAATTAGTAGGATCAACGGTGTAATCGTAATATGCAACAGCAATACCTACATCTCGAACGAGAGAACCGTACTTTACAGACAGTTCACTTGCGAGAGTTTTTAGTGCAGCCAACTTCTCGGCACTAAGTTGGCTGTTAAACATGGCAATTAGATCTAAATCTGACTTTAGTGGTATTGCATCCCCTCTTGCTACGCTACCATACACATAAACACTATGTAGTTGTTGAGGAAACAATTTTTTAAGACTCTCAATCGATTCTTGAATACATGGCATATAGGATTTATCAATTTTTTCTATACTAACATCGCTTTCGATAAATCCATTATGGTCTAGGCCGTAACCGGCTTTTAACATTGCAATCGACTCCCTCACCTTATATTTACGAAATCCTACTTTCATCATAGTGAAGAGTTCATCAAACTAAGTACCTTTAAAACTATTCTTTAAATGATAACCCTTCTTCTTTAAGAGATGCTCTCAATGTTGGTAAAGAAGCTGGTCCAATGCCATGTAGCTTTAAAATTTCTTTTTCCGTATACTTTGATAGTGCTGTTAAAGTTTCAATCCCTTCGTGAATTAACGCACTTCTTGCAGGTGAACTAAGTTTCGAGAGAAAGCCACTCGTAGGCTTATTTTCTTTTTCACACGTTGGACAGGTTGGACAATCACTGCTTTTATAAAACTCATGACCTTTATCACAAACCTTCAATTTCTTCTTTTCTTTCAACATAATCCCTCCAAACAAAATACTGGACTAGCATAAGTATGTTCTCTATATACCATTTTAACCATTTATGTACAAAGCGAATAGTTATTCTTCTTCTATTACATACGAAAAGGAAACTTTATTCCAAACCCATTCTTTGAAATAAGCGTCTACTGCTTGTTTAATTTCTATTTCACTTCTTTTCTCGTCAATACCTAACTCTTTTAAGGCAATGGTTTCTTTCAGATTCATCGTACTTACCGAGAAAGTGACTGTTTTAGTCATCTGTTAATCCTCCAATAGTCTTTTTCCGGTCGCCAATATAATTCCATATTGATAATGTTATCCAAAATAGAATTGGAACTACAAATAAAAGCCCCTTATATGGGTTTGGTAAAAGGAAAAAGACCAATAACATTGTAATAAAAAATGGCGGCATTAATATCCAGTAACGTTTCCACCTAGTCAATTAATCTCCCCCTGTTAATTGTCATTTTTCAATGCATTTATACTTACATTTATTATATAGTTTTTTTGCAAAATCTGTATAAAGATTTATTCCTTGTTGAGTTAGTGAAGATACTAAAACAGAGCACATACCAAAAAATGGATCGAATAGGACCTCTGTCTATAAAAAAGGACCTATCCCAGTAAACGATATACTAAGAGATAGATCCATTTGGCAGTTTTATATGTATGTACATTTACCCATCTAAATTACACGAAAAATGTTTAACGGTGAATCCAGTTTTTTGAATACTTGGAAGTCCACCTTTATCGTAACAACCATCAGCTAAACTTTTAACCTCTTGGTAGCTGAAATATGCCTGACTTGCAAAAACTATACATAATGCAACTGTAACAGATGATACAATAATAGCAATTTTGGAACTTAGTGTCTTTAATTTCATCTAACCCCTCCATGATTTATCTATTATACCATTTGTAGCGGAACTGGGAAAGTCTACTAAAATAAAGAGAATCCATATTCCAATTAAAAAAAGCGGACGAGGAAGCTAGTCCCTCTGTCCACTACGTTCGTTGTCTGCGCATCCATTGCGTTGCAGCCCATTTGTCACCGATAGTAACGGGTGCTCCACCATGTAATGTTAGTTCATTTAAAGTTTGATCGTTATAAAAATACTCAAAATAAACGGCCATCCCTTTTTGTGGTGAAACGGAATATTTTAGTTTGGGGAAATATGTTTCTCCGCCTTCTTCTACGTCATTTAAGTACATAACAAGTGTACTTATGCGAGGATTTTGAACCTTTCCACTTTTAGATGTAAAAAAGTCAAAATGGGCCTTATACTCTTGGCCAATTTTATAGTTTAATATTTGAAGTCCTTCACCATGTTCTACAGGAATATTCATTATTTGGGAGATTCGCTTTTCCACTCTTGCAACAATCTCATTTTCACCTTCTGGCAAAAATGTACTACTACTCGTTCTCAACTCGTTTACTTTTAAAGAATTAGCAACTTTTGAGTGTTCTAGTCTATCCTTTGACAATTTAATTAGCTCATCACATTCTTTATCACTTAGAACATTTCCTAGAATTACCACTAACGGTTCTTCTAATCTAGCAATGATGTTTATGACTCGGTCATCTGTTACAATTTTATTTCCAATGTGATTAAAAATAGTAGGTTCTTTTGTAGCTAATTGTTCTGTCAACTTTCATCAACCTCTTCAATATAAAATTTTTAGAATAATCAGATTGTTTTAAAGCGATTTATTGATTCGTATTTAACCTTGTACGTTTCCCCTATCTATCAAAAAGCGATAAATAATTAAATATTTTACACTGAAGACTGATATTTTTCTATATTTTTTTGGAATAAAAAGATATTTTTTTACTTTAAATGGTTTGAAAATGTTTACAAATTTAGTGGAAGCATAAAAAAAGGGCCCTTTTGTCAGAACCCATACCTACTTGATTTATAAAATTAGTGTTACTCAACTCTTATTTTCCAGAAAATGTGTGGACGAGGGACCTGTCCCTCTGTCCACTATCCCTCTGTCCACTAGACTCTTAATGAGCCGCGGAATCCTCTTGCGGCGTAGTAGGATTCTGCTCCGTTGTGGTAGACGAAGACGTGGCCGTAGCGGCTATCGCAAAATAGGGCACCACCTCGTTCTCTAATATCCGCTGGTGTTTGTATCCAACTTGACGTTTTAAGGTCAAAGTTTCCAAGCTTTTGCAGCTCGCGATATTGTTCTTCTGTTAGTAGTTCAATCCCCATGTCAGTCGCCATATTAATAGCACTATTTTCTGGTTTATGTTTCTTCCTAGATTCTAGTGCTTCTTGGTCGTAACAAACACTTCTACGACCTTTAGGACTTTCCGCTGAGCAATCATAAAATATGTATTCATCCGTTTCTCTATCATAGCCAACTACATCTGGTTCTCCTTCCGTTTTTTCCATTTCATAAAGAGACGAAAGTTTTTCAGGATTAGCTACTAGTTTCACTAGGACGTTACTCCATTCAAGCTCCTCATGGCGGTTTCTATTTTTCTCAAAACGATCATGCAATGTTTTAAGTAATTCTTCCCGTTGCTCTTGTGACAATTCTTGATTATTACTTTTTGTCATGGTAAAACTCCCTTATCGAAAATAAAATATACTATAACTTTACCTTATTTATATAGTTTTTTAAAATTTGTTCATTAAATGCTGTTTATTTTTGCAAGTTTTTTTTCATAAGAGAAGCTACTCGTAAATTATCTTCATCCGTACTATTTTCTAAATGTTGAATGACTAACTTTTGACGTTCGATTGGATGGTTTTGACTTAACTTAGCTTTCGCTTCTATTTTTGTAATGTTTATTTTAAACGCTACAATTCCTTTTGACAGTCCTTCCACATAACTAGGCTCAACCTCCCCCAAACTGTATGGACTATCATCACTTTCATATTTCTCTACCAAATCATTTAAAGAGTCAAATACTGCTTTTGGATCATCCACAATCTCCATTTTTCCATATACATGGATAGACACGTAATTCCAAGTAGGGACTGCCTTATCCGTTTCATACCAGGATGGAGAAATATAACAATGTGGACCTTGGAAAACGGCAAGAACTTGTTGGTTTTCTGCATCCTTCCATTGTTCATTCGGTCGTGCAAAGTGTCCGTATAAAGCATTCTCCGTTTTATTTAACATTAGAGGTAGATGAGTAGCATACGGCTCTCCTTCGTGCTGGGAGAATAATGTTGCAAAGCCATACTTGTCAATAAAATCATAAATGACTTCTTCCTCTTCGATTTTAAAATATTTTGGTATATACATCACCATCCACCTTTCCAAAAGTTAAAGTACTTTCGTCATAATAAAGTCTGTTTGCTCCTCATCACCCATAATAAAAGCATGTGCTCCTGTTTGAACAAACCCCATTTTTTCATAAAAAGCTATCGCGTTCTCATTTTTCTCCCAAACACCTAGCCATACTTTCTCTTTATTATGTTCCAGCGCAATTTCAATCGCTTTATTGTACAAAAGTTTACCAAGTCCATGTTTTTGGAATTCGCTCATAATATAAATCCTCTCAATCTCTAGAGAATCAGTTCCCATCTCTTCCGATTGTGCGTCATTCGTATTTACTTTTAAATATCCAGCGACTTCACCATTTACATAAGCAAAAAAGAATTTCGAAAATGGATTAGACAACTCATTTCCTAATTGTTCTAAGTTAAATGCTATTTCTAAATAGGCTTTCATATTTTCAGGAGAATTTTGATCCTTAAAAGTTTCGTTAAAAGTGACGTAACTAATGTCTTGTAAAGGTTTGAGATCGTCTATCGTACATTGTTTTATATGTATCAATTTTTTAGTACCTCCCTTTTGTGCTTAATACTCTCTCTTGTTCCCTTTTTTCACAAAATCCCAATCTTTTTCTATATTTTTTCTAACTCTTTGAAGTAGTTCATAAATAGTTTCTATTTCTGTTTCAGAGAATCCTGCTAAAGCAACGGTATTAGAATGTTCATTTTCTCTTATTATAAAAGGAAACACTTGTGTCCCTTTTTCTGTTGGATAAAGTTTTTTTATTTTTTTGTTATGGGAATCATCTTTCTTTTCAATAAAGCCATTAAGCTCCAATTTCTTTATAGCCCGAGCTGCTGTTGTGCGATCTACTTTTATCATCTCAGCTAATTTTTCTTGAATGATACCTGGGTTTTCACATATCCTCACAAGGTACAAGTATTGCCCTTTTGTAAGGTCAAATTCTTTAAACTCCATATTACTTATCGAATCTAACGCCCTGGCTATCATACCAATTTCACGAAGGATTTCTTTCATACTAACCTCCTTTTAGTATTTTTTGTTGTAAATACAACAAAAAAATATATGTTAAATATAATCTATTTTTGTTGTATATGCAACAAAAATAAATAATGAATTAGCGACAAAGAATTTCTCGTCCAGTAAAGTAACCTACACTTTACAACTCATTGTTTCTTTACATTCCATCCGCTTTCATTTATATTAAGGATTATTTACGAACAAGTTCACACACATATTTCTACTTTTTTCTTAAATTACCAAAAAATGTGTGGACAAGGGACCTGTCCCTCTGTCCACTTTTACATAAAGAATTTAGAAAGAGAGGAATTGGTACTTCACTTTTGAAAGAGATAATCGCAATTGCCAAACAGAAAGAATATATGACCTTAATTGCTGGAATTGATGCAACAAATGAAAAAAGTATCGCTATTCATAAAAGTTTTGGTTTTGTTCACTCTGGTACGATTAAAAAGGCAGGATACAAATTTAATAGATGGCTTGATTTAGCATTTTATCAATTAGAACTTACCGGACCTAAAAAACCTTCAGAAGATTAATTAAAGCTAAAAAAATATAAGCATGTTTTGACCAAACTGCTTGTCCAAAACATGCCCAAACTATTATTTATAATGATTATTCTCTACAAGATAATTTTTTGCCATAAAATAAGCCGTTACTGTAAAAAGTTGTGTTTTAATTTTATTTGTTGTTATTAGCTCTCCAAAGCAATCAAAATCATACAATTTAACATCTATCTCTTCTGTATCATCTAAGTCTTGCTCATGTTTTTTGTATGCATCCAATAGGAGAAAGGTTTTTATTTTATTGTTTTGGGTAGCTGGATTCACCATAAATTCACCTAAGAAGATAGGTTTTGTATCCGATATATAGCCTGTTTCTTCTCTTACTTCTCTAATTAAACCTTCTTCATCCGTTTCATTTCCTTCTTTTTTCCCGGCTGGCACCTCTAAGAAAAAATCTTCCCCGGCGTAACGATATTGTTCCACTAACAAGATTTGATTTTCTTTAGTTATAACAACCGCGTTCACCCAATCGCTATATTCATTAACATAATACTCGTCAATCACAATACCATTTGGCAGCTCACAACTATCTTTTCTAATGTTGCCAAATGGGCTTTTATTTATATACTCTGATTTCAATGTCTTCCACTTATCCATAAGAACCTCCATAAATAATTAGGAGGAGTACTCCAATGTTTAAGGAGATACCCTTCCTTTATGTTAATAAAGTCTTTTAGAATAACTTTCTACTAATCTTTCTTCTATCGATTCTACACTGGTGTTTGGTAGCTTCGCATGCTCAAAAAGAATTTTAGAAGGAGACGGCAGCAATTTTTTTTCTGTCCATGTGCTTGGTTCCCATAAACCTGAGCGTTTGAATGCTTTGGCACAATGGATAAAGCACTCTTCCACTTCTACTCCAATGCCTATAAGTGGTTTCTTTCCTTTTACCGCCATTGCGTCAAGTAATTCGTCATCCATTACTAATTTTGCTTTCCCGTTCACTCTTAATGTTTCTCCTAATCCTGGGATTAAAAAGATAAGGCCAACGTTAGGGTTCGATAAAATATTTCGCATCGAGTCCATTCGTTTATTTCCAGGTCTTTCAGGGATTATTAATTGCTGTTCACTTAACACTTGAACAAAACCTGGTTGGTCCCCTCTAGGTGAAACATCACAAGAGCCAGATTTATCTGCAGTAGACATGACTACAAACGGTGATTTTGATATAAACTCTTTACAATGATGATCAAGATATGTAATAACTTTATTTTTCACTAATTCACTCGGATACCCTAAGATGGACCTAAGCTCTTCCTCTGTTTCAATCGTTTTTTGGAATTGATAGCGTTCTTTCATCATCCACCTCTTTATTTTTTATCTATTTAGATGGCCAACCGCCCCAAATATCAAGTTTATTGCCGTCTGGATCATAGGCATAAAAATTCAGCCCACAGCTCCCGTTATCTTCTATAGGTGACACAAAAGTACCATTATTCTTCATTTTATTAAATAGGTTGTGAATGTCATAGACTTCTATAGTTAGTACACTTTGTTCCGTTCCACCTATTTCTATATAATTAAGGGTTGTCGGTTTAGGTGTTCTTATTAAAAAAATGGAGGTTCCAGAGGGAATTCGTAGTTGTGCCTGATTTTCATGGACTGGTCCCATCAACTCTAAACCGAGAGTTTCAACATACCATTTCACCGCATTTTCTGTATTAGTTGTAGGGAGATAAATACAGTTAATCTCTTTTACTATACTCACTACTAATACCTCCTCCATAGCCATTGATAAACGAATTTACTTAATAAAGAAGTACATAATAGGAAGTGCAACTAAAACAACGACTACACTTTGGATAAAGGTCAAGATTAAATCCTTTTTCCAAGGATTACTCGCAGGGTAACGATTATTTATCCTTTGAAATACAAGAAATACAATCCACAAAAATAATATACTATTAATGATTGATCCTATCCCATCGTAATACAAGCTACTCCCCCTCACACAGTCCCCTAAAATAACTGAACATTCTATTAAATTTTATCATATATTTCCAAAAAAAGAACCTATATAGTGAAAAAGCCAAGAGTTGCTCAACTAACTACTCTCGGCTTCGATTTGTTGATGAGGAAAGTTACGTGTTGTGAACTTTCAAAGTGTAGAAACAGGTGTAGCAGCTCTCTCATTCATTAAGGAATATAAGATTCTAAGATAAATATGACTTCCCCATCTTTTTCGAATAATTGCAAAAATCCACGGTGGTCAACAACATGCTCCCATGTTGCTTCCATTAGCATCCCAGGATTTTCTTGTAACAAAATTGGGACACCTTCTTTTATAAGGATATCTTTAGTTCCTTCGCTCGTTTCAATTAAACGAAATCCATTTGGTGCTTCATCATCCGTTACTTTGTCCATATACGTAATGTTAATGCTTAAGGAGTCATCCTTTAATTTTGCACTATTTAACATTGCCGTTTTAAAAGACGTAGTATGTTGTAACAACCTATCTAATACATAATTTTGATTCATTACATATAAATAGGATTCTTCTAACATTTGAATACTAATTTTTAACTCATCATAATCTTGAACTTTAGCTATTAACTCCTTTGTTTCTTCTTTAATTGCTTGCTGTTTATAGAGTTCTTCTTCTAGTTTTGTCATTTTATTTTCAAGCTCACTAATTTTTTCATCAGAGACTGAAAGGGAAGCCTCTTCTTTTTTTGTACAACCTACAAAGATAAAAACAAAAATAAGGGAAAATAAGAATAGCCGGATTTTTCGTCCTTTCATATAAAACAACTCCTCAACTTTTAATTAACTGAATTTTAAGTTAATTATAGCCGTAATAGCAGTTTTTGTCCTCGTACTAGCGAGCTCAAACAAAAATAATTTTTCTCCGGACTTGTCGTTGACTCCGCTACTCTAAACATCCAAATAAAAAACCGAGAGTGGCATAACGCCGCTCCCGGTTTCAACTTTTATAATTATTGATTAATACGCACGAGCAAACCAAACAGTATGTTTTGCTTCTTCCCCACAATTTAGGCAAGTATGCTTTGTTGTTGGTGGATTGAACGGAATGTTACGTGTTGTGAATTTCGTTTTGTCTTTTACGCTTTCTTCACAAGCATCGTCTCCACACCAACCAGCTAAAATCCAACCAGGAATTGTGTCATTTTTTTCTGATTCTGCTAAATGTTGTTCTAGCTGTTCCATCGTATCAATGTGCGTGTGTGAATGCTCCGCACGGAATGCTTTAGCTTTTTCGAAAAGTCTCGTTTGCATCGTTTCAAGTTCTTGTTTAATGCTTTCTACAACAGCATCTAAAGATACAGAAACTTTATCCGCTTCGTCACGAGACTTCATTAACACTTGGTTATTGTCTAAGTCACGTGGTCCAAGTTCAATACGAACAGGTACACCTTTTAACTCCCACTCATTGAATTTAAATCCTGGTGATTGATCCGAATCATCAAGACGTACGCGAATTCCTTCCGCTTTTAGGCTTGCAAAGATTTCATCTAATTTCTCGATAATTTCTGGTTTCTTCTTCCATGGTCCAACTGGAACTAATACAACTTGAGTTGGCGCAATTTTTGGTGGTAAAACAAGACCTTGCTCGTCACCATGAACCATAATAACCGAACCAATTAAACGAGTAGACGTACCCCAAGAAGTTGTATGCACGTACTCATGTTTATTTTCTTTCGTTAAAAATTTAATATCAAATGCTTCTGCAAACTTCGTCCCTAAATAGTGAGAAGTACCAGCTTGGACTGCTTTCCCATCTTTCATCATCGCTTCAATAGAGAAAGTATCAACCGCACCAGCAAAACGTTCTAACGGAGTCTTTTGTCCGTCGTACACTGGAATAGCTAGAAGTCCTTCTACTACTTCTTTATATATTTCTAACATTTGCATCGTTTCTTTACGAGCGTCTTCCTCGTCGATGTGAGCTGTATGACCTTCTTGCCACAAGAACTCAGAAGTACGAATGAATGGAAGAGTTTTCTTTTCCCAACGGAATACGTTTGCCCATTGATTGATTAAAACTGGAAGATCGCGATAGCTTTTGATCCAGTTAGAATATAAATGACCAATCATTGTTTCAGAAGTAGGACGAAGTGCTAGACGTTCCTCTAGTTGCTCACCAGCTGCTTCTGTTACCCAAGGAAGTTCTGGGGAGAAACCTTCAATATGATCCTTTTCCTTCTGGAAGAATGATTCTGGGATTAACATTGGGAAATACGCATTACGATGGCCTGTTTCTTTAAAACGTCGGTCCATTTCATCTTTAATATGCTCCCATAATTCATACCCATCTGGCTTAAATGCGATACATCCACGAACTGGAGTGTAATCCATTAAATCCGCTTTTTGAATTGTTTCAATGTACCATTTGGTAAAATCGTTTGTGTTTTGTGACATTTTTCTTCCTCCTATCATTTATGTAACAATTAAAAAAGCGTAAAGAAAGTCCTTATAAAAGGACGTCTTTACGCTTATAGACGTGGTACCACCTTAGTTCAACATTATAAAAAATTATAATGTCCTCTAGCGTTTGTAACGAAACGACTCGGTTAGCCTTGTACTAACATCTCCGTGGTAGGTTTCAATAAGAAGGGGTGATATAGCTTTCAGCCTAGGCTATATTTTCTGTTTCACAATTCTTATTTACTTGATCACTTCATTGAATTGTTATTTATTCTTACAATAATATATCAAATTGCTAAAAGTAATTCAATTGTTTACGGTATAATATTTATTGTGGTCAAACAAAATTCATTATAAACCTGTTTTAATTTTCAAAGCCGTAGTTTTAGCTGGATCGGACTCAAGGATTATTCCGTTATTCCAAACTTCCACTGCTTGTCCTTTTTTTAAATGCGCAAACTTTATTGTAGCTCCTTCTGAATCCACTATTTCCGTCTCATCATTAATACTTACCCAAATCTTCCCTAGCGGTTGACCATTCTTACTTACAAGTTCCTCTACAAGAATGGTATTTTTGCTTTTTCTTATAATTTTTCCAATATGCTGCGCATCACTTGTAGTGTCAACCTTAAGCTCCATATCATCATATGTGTCGCAAGCTGCGAGCAAGAACACTATGACGATAGCAAAAACTAACTTTTTCATGAACTAGCCCCCATTTCATCTACTAATTAAAATCTAATATCTATCTAAAGTTATTTTCTACCAACACTAATAAATATCCTCTTTCGAACGAAACCATCGAGGCTAATTATTTCTATTAGCCTATAAAAATATGATAAAATTTTATAAGTAGAAAACCAATTTAATACGACTTTCATCGTACGATTTTATATAAAAACTGGAGGTTTTAACATGAACAAAGGCCTAACAGCTATTAAAGAAGTATCGAGAGAAGAAGTGATGGGCTTAGCTCAAAATGGACTTCGTGAATTATTTGATCTTGCATCTTATAAAGTGTGTGATGCTACTACTGGTGATGTACAAAGTCATTTTGTGTACGACATGAGCACACACCGTTGTTATTTAATTGATGTAGCATCATGCTATGAGCTAGTAACTGCTTTTTATTGCGGCGGAGACAAGCAATCCATTCTTCAAAGTTTAAACGGAATTGCTAAGTCTGTTAATTAATAGGTGAAGCCCTTACCATATTTACTTGTGATAAGGGCTTTTCTTTTTTATTAATTCTCCTGAAACCACCTACGTGCAAAATCTACTATTTCTCTTTGATTTACTAACTTACAAGAACTCTTCCCTACCGTATATTGTGAAAAGGAATGGTTTTTTTCATAAACGCTACCTATCGCTTCAAATACATCCGCATCGTATTCTATTTCTTTATAGTTCACCCATTTGCGCTCACCATTGACGAGCATAGCTGTACCTTTTTCTACAATTGTTGGATGAGGCTTCGCATGTTCCGCTAGATGTAAGGACGTATTGCTGTCATGTCCAACTCCAATCAGTAACACTTTACCGTTTAAATCATAAATTTTCCCTAATGGAGATTGTTGGCCAAAACCGGCGTCTAACGGTTGTTCAGATATAATATATTCTGCATGTTTTCCCCAAGCTGAAAATGAATACATCGGATGGGAACTTCTTTTTACATTTGGAAATGTTCGAAACGTCTCTACTACTTTCCCCATCCCTCTCGTTGGAGTGATGTCAGGATCAAAGGCAGGCATCTCGTTACGGATTGTCGCCCACCACTCTTCTGGAACAGGTGGATTTTGCCATCCTGAAGGGTCCGAATTGTCACCTGTTTGAGTAGGCATAACAATAGTTCCTTCTTCCCCAACGACGTCCATTAGAGCTTGCACAACAGCGACAGCTCCACCACAAACCCAACCGAGCGAGCTTAATGAGGAATGGATGATCACTACCATTCCTTTTTTCAGCCCTAACAATTCAAACTCTCTTCTCAAACTCCCCCTCGTATTTGGACTTTTCATTTCTTCCATTACTTTTAATTCGCTCATACTAATCCCCTCTTTTCAAAGTTGTTCGCTCAGCTCTTCCCACTGTTGCTCTAACTTTTCTTTTTCTGCATACAAGCTTTGCAGTGTCTCTAAATCGTCCAGTTCAGCTAATTGGCTTTCGATTTCGATAATTTTATCCTCTAACTTTGCTATTTTAAGTTCAACGTTTTCTTTACCATTTTTAGTACCGCTATTAGTTACAACATGTTTAACTACTACCTTTTTCTCTACTACTTCCTGTTTACTTTCAAGAACTCTCTCTGCCATTTTCTTTTTCGCATAATCGTAGTCCCCTACGAAACAATCTACACTTCCGCTTTGAATCCAATAAATTTTTTCAAACAGTTTATTTAAAAAATATCGATCGTGGGAGACGGCTAAAATCGTACCATTAAAATCTTCCAACGCTTCCTCTAACACTTCGCGTGAGTCAATATCCAAATGGTTCGTCGGCTCATCCAGTATTAGTACATTCACATCTTGATACATAAGTTGCGCGAGCCTAAGCCTCATTCTCTCTCCACCACTAAGCTGCGAAACTTTGCGATAAACAGTAGGCCCATAAAATAAAAACTTTGCTAGTATACTTCGTGCTTCTCCTTCTGTTACTCGCACTTCATCTCGGAATACATCTATAATCGTTTCTTCTTTCATGTTAGGAAAAATATGTTGGGATAAGTATCCGATTTTCACATTACTACCTACTCGAACTTCTCCACTATCTGCTTCTATTTGCCGCAAAATCAACTTTATTAACGTTGATTTACCAGTGCCATTTTCCCCGATAATCGCTACACGATCTTTGTACATAACATGCAAATTTACATGTTGAAACAATAGTTTATCGCCAAACCTTTTTTCTACATTGCGGAGGGTAATGACGTCTTTTCCAGTTCGATCATTAGCTTCCATCTCAAAGTCCATTTTTTTCCGATTCAAAATAGGGCGTTTTACCTTTTCCATCCGTTCTAGCGCTCTTTCCATATTCCGAGCCCTTTTATGAAGTCCTTCATTTGGTGGGTTCGCACGGTTCGCCCATTCTCTTAACCGCTTGATCGCTTCCTTCATTTTCTTTATCTTTTTTTGCTGTTCTTCATATGCTTGAAACTCATTTAAAAGTCGTTCTTCTTTTTCTTTTACAAATCCAGAAAAATTCGTATGGTAACACGTAACTTCTCCATCCTCTAAATCTATTATTTTGTTTACGACTTCATCTAAAAAATACCGATCGTGTGATACAACAACTACTGTTCCACTATAATCTCTTAAAAAATGTCCGAGCCATTCAACTGCAGTTAAATCTAAATGGTTCGTCGGTTCATCTAATAACAATAAGTCTGGTTCGTGCAAAAGAGAAATCGCTAAACCAACCTTCGTCTTTTCTCCCCCACTCAGCGTCGCAAAAGACTTTCCTAATAAGGAAGAAATGTTTAAGCCGTTTACGATTTTTTCAATAGTGGCATCTATTTCATACCCACCACGGAAGCTGTACTGTTCTTGAAGGTTTCCATAGACGTTCATCAACTGTTGAAGTGTATCCTCATTTCTTTCTCGACTCATTTCTACTTCTAAGCTTTTCATTTTTGCTTCTAATGTGATTAAATCAGCAAATGCCGTTTGTAGCACTTCTTTCGTTGTAAGGTTTTGTTCAAAAGCTGGAATTTGCGCAAGATAGCCAATTTCTAACCCTTTTTTCCAATGTATTTGTCCGCCATCTACCGCTTCTTTATTTGCTAGTAGTCGTAAAAGCGTTGTTTTCCCGCAGCCATTTCGACCAACTAACCCTACTCTTTCCTTTTCTTTCATTTCAAACGATATATTTTCAAAAATAGTGTTTCCACCATACATTTTTGTTACAGAATTAACGCTACACGTAATCATTGTCTTTCCTCCTAAATTCCTTTGACAGGCAAATATTCTTTTTAAAACACAAAAAAAGCCATAGAGAACATACCTCTCCATAGCTTTATACAAATGAAGCCACAAAAAAAGAGCGTAGGAAACGCCCTCTTTAAAGCCACTTTTATTGTAGGATAAGAGATGTTTTCACTGTTTTAAACTTGCTATTTAGTTGCTAAAAATGGGCATACGTATCCCGTCAACAACTAAAAACGCAAATTTTGCACGGACAAAATATAAGAATTCTCTCGTAAATCCGTGCATTAAAACAGCATTCAACATCCTTTCCCACCTCCGTTCAGAATAATTAGTTTAATCGTACAATTAATTTGTCGTTTTTGCAAGTCAATCTCGATAAATAATTTCTCTTTATTTACCTTCAAGAAAGCTAGAAACTACGCGATCCCATAGTGGCTTAATCTTACTTGGATTATCCACATTAGAGAAAACCCAACTAGATTCCTTTAGTAAGAGTTCACATATTAAAATAACTGCCTGCCTATGTTTATTTGGAGTAATATTTTCATATATTTGTTGAGTTAATTGGAGCATTTCCCGCGGTAACGAGGATTCCATTGTCTTTAATCCTAATTGCGCCCTATTGGAATTGTACCTGTGTAGCAATACTCTTGATAGATTTGTCATCACATAGTGCAGCATATGAACAGACCATAGATCATTTCCTCGTTCAGACGATTTTTTATACTGGAACAGGAACCACGCTACATCATCCACTGCATCTTGAAATTCACTCTCTGACAATACTAGATTTTGATTTTGCTTATATTTTTGGAGTTTATTTTTTGGATCATAAAGAACTTTTATATAATCCTTTTCTATCAAAGTCTGTTCCGTAACCGTAAACAGATCAACATGTACAAGATTTTCATACAAAGCGATAATTTGTGGAGCGATAATAAAGATTTCATCATGAAAAAGCAATGGATTGTAGGACTCCAAATGTTGAAGCCGACTTTCGTTAAACTCATCTACATCTTCTTCATTCACAAGGCAATACATATCGATATCAGAATGCTCATCTTGTTCGCCCCGTCCGATGGATCCTTTTAGAAAAATGGACTGAACTCTTTTGTCTTGTTTAAAGCTATTTGTTATTGATTGTATGGCTTCTTCGATTAACATAGTTTTCTCCTCACTATTTCTAAACTAGTGTTTGGTTAGACTGACAGCATAGTTTGAAAAAAGAAAATAATTGCGATTACTAATAACAGCATTTCGCTTAATGTTAAAATAGATTGCTTTGGATTTGGTGTATGTCTCCACTCAAAGTATGCCCTTACTAAATAATCTGCCATTAAAAGGTAAATCGATATAACCATGAATATACTGTTTATAGAAATGTCTTGCATGATATAGGAAATGTCCTCATATATAGATATTAGAATAAAAATAATAAATGTAAGCACGGTAACCGCTCTTATTCCCCAGTCTATCCTTCTATGCCTGTCATTTATGTACTGGTTTGAAAAGAATCCCCTTTTTACCTTCTCTATTTTAAGTACTTTTCGTAAAAAATGTTTTATTACTGAGATAAGGATAAATACTATAAGCGCAAACAACACGAACTTCAGCCAAAACATTTAATTCCCACCTTGTTGAAAACTAGTGAATTCAGTCACCATCCTATGAAATGTTTCTTCCTCTTCTAAAAATGGATTGTGATTACTTTTTTCAAATACATACAATTTTGAATGTGGAATAAGGCTATGGATTTCCCTCGAAAAGTCGAATGGGCATTGGGAATCGTGCAACCCACAATAAACGAATGTTGGGATTTTTATCTCAGGTAAGTCAGCCCGGATATCAAAGCTTGGTAATTCCTGATAAGAAAAGTAGGCTAGACGCTTCGGAACCACTTTACCACTGCTTGGTTTTGAAAAATATTCATCAAATTTACTTTTGTCAAAGAGCGACATTTCTGTCCACTCTCTTCCTGCTTTTCTTCTCTCTTCTAACGAATCACTAGTTTTTATGATATTAAGCAACTCTTTTAACCGTTTATTACTAGGGTTTAGGGAACTATAAATACTGCCCTTATGGTTCATATATTCTTTTGTTGCCGTTGCCCCTCCCACTAATAATCGTTTCAATGATTCTTGATAGTAAGTCCCATATACCAATCCTAACATGCCACCAGTTGAATGACCGGCAAAACTCCATTGGTCGAGACCAAAAGCCTTTCGTATAGCCTCTAAATCTTTTACAGACTCCAGCATACTCAAATCTTTTTCCTCTTGAACTTTACTTGAGTTCCCCGCCTCTTTTAAATTAACTAAGTAAACACGAAAAGAGGGAACAAACATATCAGCAAAATAATTACCTCGCTCATTAAACTCACTATATAAGTGCGTTACACATAAAGGTTCTCCACTACCTGAAACAAACACTTCAAATAGTCCTCTAGTTGTTTTAATCATCATTTGTTCCCAAATACATATCCCTCCCTCTACACTTTTTTCAATAGAAAGGCTGAATCTTCCATTTCAGAAAAACCGTTTTTCTGATAGAAATGAAATGCTGGGACTGTTCTTTCTGTTGCTAGCCATATATGCTTTATTTCTTTTGCGGTCAGTACTTCATTTATTTGTGCCAGAAAACTACTGCCTACTCCTTGATTTTGTACTTCTCTTGAAATGAAAAATTCTTTAATAAAATATTCCTTCCCCTGCCACCAGTTAAAAACATAACCTAATGAGGCGCCAATTAGTTTATTATTTTCATCGTGAAATACTAATGATAGTGAATTATTATTATCGATAAGGTCTTTTAAATACAAATCTAATTGTTCATTTTCCCATTTGTCATACCAAGGTTCATTTGAGAATACATCTAAAAATAACTTTTTCATTTCTTCATATTCGCTAACTTTTAAATTACTAATCTTCATTTTATCTTTCTCCTATATTAAGAAATATTTTATATAAGTTCTTCACTTTTTCTATGACTGCCTATTAACACATTCTTTAATTCCATAACACTATTTACAATATAAGTAGGATTAACATTACTCAGTTCCTCAAATGAACCGTATCCAAATGTTACGCCAATCGACTCAATTCCAGTATTATTCGCACCTATAATATCGTGCTTTCTGTCACCTATCATAATAAAATCATCTAATTTATATTTATTGTATCTATCTAATATGTATTGAATAATTTCCGTTTTGGATGTTCTTGTTCCATCTAGGTTACTTCCTACAACGAGTTCAAAATAATGGTCAATATTAAAATGCTTTAATATTTGAATGGAATATACCGTAGGCTTTGAAGTTGCTACAACTAATTTGAATTGTAGTTCTTTTAACGATTTTAAAAGGGAAGGAATATTTGAATATAACTTATTTTCAAACATCCCCTTTGCCTTAAACCTTTCCCTATAGAGATTGATAGCTTTTTTACAATTTTCCTCATCAAAACCATATTCACCAAATGTAACTTGTAATGGAGGACCAATAAAAGATTCTAGGTCGTCCAGTTCAGGCTCTTCAAAACCCATTTGCTGTAATGCATATTGTACTGATTTGGTTATTCCTTCTTTTGGGTCTGAAAGTGTTCCGTCTAAATCAAATAAAATAACTTTGTATTTACCCATACTCTCCCCCCTCTAAATAAAATGACATCTTAATTTTATCATAAGAATTTCGAATAAAATGAATTTTTTACCAACTGAACACATCGTTTGAACCATCATTTTAAAAAAATAAAGATATTCCATATTGGAGTATTCCTGTTCTATACTTAAGCATTGTAATCACTTGGTATTGTCACGTCTTTCGTTATATTCACTTCCCAAGAAATGATTGTTGTACTATCTCTTACATCATTACTTTTGATAGTTTCCAGCAATTCCGTTATTCCATCAGTAATCGTATGTTTTTTCATTACATTGTAAATTTCTTTAGGATTAGTGAATGGTTCATTAGGGCATTCCACCAATCCATCCGTTGTTAATAATATACGATTTAGTCCTTTCCTAAGTTCCCTTATTCCGCTGCTATAACAAGGAACTTCTTGCTCAAATGTATTCACTTGCCCAACCCACTCAAAAAATTGCCTTTGGTTTATTTGATATTGATCAAGTTTGGCTAGCTCTGGATGAAATATATAGGAAATGCAATCACCTACCGAGAACCACCAGATATACTTATCCTTTCTTAGGACAATTAAACAAGCTGTTTCACCTTTCACTTTCCGACATTCGGAAAGGAATTTTTCTTCTTGAAAGAAGTTTAATATTTTTTCTTCTAATCCCTTAAAAGATTGTTCAGTTGATAGAGATAGAAGATGTTGTATTTCTTTTTTATTTCTTGAGAATTGACTTATCACTAGCTCTGCACTTTCCGCTGAGTTATGCGCGTCTAAAATAACGACAAACTCCCAGTTCCCTTCGTCTGCCCATACTAAACAACCATCTTCATTTTTATACTGACCTGCACTTGAATTCCCACCGAAACGTCCTATTGAGAGTTGGTTAATACTCATTGTATTTATTTGATCAACAAAGTTTTCTTGACTGCCAACCCAACTATATTCCTGGATATGGTTTTCCATAATCGTTAGTCGTTCTCCATGTAGACTTTTATTCGATTACATAAGCTAATAACCTCATTGTTATCACCCATTGGACCACCTTCCCAATCGTAAACGTCCCACGGTCCCCAATATTCTTTTGGTGTATTAGGATAACGGGCTACTAAATGCATATGAAGGTGAGGAACTGCATCTCCAGCAACAAACGAATAAATATGTTCAGCGTTTTCTGATTCCTTTAAAGCTTTGCTAACTTTGGCCATTATCATTCCAAATGCGACTGCCTCTTCCATCGTCATTTCAGCAAGTGTAGGTGCGTGCCTCTTTAAATCGATCATAATATGACCTAAATAGTTTGGTTTACCGTTTCGATCCATGTGTCCAACATAAACAAATTCGTCTTCGTAAATCGTTACCCCCGCGAGTTCAATATTCCTAGCATGTTTATTGCAAATAAAACAACCTTCACTCATGATAAAATTCCTCCCTACTATTTTTCATAAAAATAAAAAATCCTACCGTCTCATAAAGAGACGATAGGATTAGTATCGTGGTACCACTCTTCTTGTTTTGTTTCTAACACAAAACTTCTCGGGACTCATTTACGGGAGTTAACCGTATAGATTTACATATCAATCTATCCACTCCTAGGCGAGTTCGGGAGGTAATTGACTGTCTTGCACCTGCCGACAGCTCTCTAAACAATAACGTCTCCTTACTACTCCTAATCATAGCGTTTAAATTATATATTTTTAAAATATTCTATATATTCCTAATGCATTTGTCAATAATTAACTTTATTCTTGGCTCTACAAACCAACACTGTTCTTTATCAGTAACGAAAGCACAAAGCACAATATTAAAGAATTTTTTCTGTCATCTTTTGTATTTGAAATAGTTGATACCTATGATAGTTTTCGTCAGTCGAAGTTCAAGATTTTTAATTATTGATTATGACAATAATAAGTTGTTATGTTAGGGAACACTAAAATGAGGTGTTTTCTATGAAGACTTTTTTTGGTTTACTGTTAGCAATTGTTCTTATGATTAATCCTATCATTGCAGGAGCAGAGTTTGAAGGATACGAAGTTGTTAGTACGAATGACAAAGAGAATATCACCCTGTATGCTAAGAAAATAAATGGCTTGTATAGGGATTTCAAAATTAATTTCAAAGGTGGAATATATTCAAGACCATTTTGGATTAGTGAAACCAACCCTACCTATGCTCCACAAATTATCTACAAAGACATTGACAAAGATCAAAATAAAGAATTAATCATAATCTTAACAAAAGGATATGGTACAGGTGTTTTATGGGAAGATGTTTATGTTTTTAACACATTGAAAAATCGTTTAGACATAAACGAAGTAATTGTTGATAATCATTTAGCAATTATTCAAAAGAACGTAAAAACTAAGTTAACTGCTGAAAAAGTAGAGGTCATTGTCGGTAACAAAAAATGTACAGTTGATATAACCTCTTTGGAAATCAAATCCGAAAACTTATTTAATGATATAAGTTTTGGAAGCATTATCGATTACGACGTAAGAGACAATCAACTAATTGTAAGTGTTGCTGGACAAATATCTCCAGCAAGTTTTGTTGGAAGTATTGTAATTGTGTATGAATATCGAGACAAAATGTATCAAGCAAAGTGGATAGAATTTCAGCCTTGTAAATAAAATCTTCGGAAACCATTTTTATTAGTTCCCATGAATTTTGTTTATTTAGCAACATTAAAATTTAACAGAGCCTTTATTCTTTTAAATGACTAGTCAAGCAAGTCTCCTTTAATAAGGGATGATAAGTCAACTTTAAACCCTTTTTCCCAATAATTTTTCGAGTATACAGTATTCCCTTTGATTTTAAAACTCATTTATTGTTTGAATTACATCCTTTAATAATTCAATAGACTTTATTGGTTCTCCATCAAGCTCTAAACCATGATTTCCACCTTCAACTACTTTTAATAATAGGTTACGATTGTTTTTTAGCTTTTCAAAACGATCTTCAACGAAACAACTATCCCTATCTCCAATAATGCAAAGCCCCTTATTTTCACTGTTAGCCATTGCGTTAAATACATCATTTCTTTGTAGCAACGGTGTTAACCATACTGCTTTTGCATCTTTCAACCTTGTATTCTTAAGTAGATAACTTAAAGCGATAGTTCCAATCGATTTGCCGACTACATAAAAATTGTTATAATTCCTACCCTCGATTGCTTTATCAATTACGAGTTGGACATTTTTTGCGAAATCCTCATCACTTAGAACAGACATTTCTTCCCTACTAAACGTATAGTTAATGTGTAACACATCGAAACCTTTATTGTAGAATACCCCTGTTGTAAAGTGTAACAATGGCGCCTGCGTTGTGTAAGCAGCTCCTGGTAAGACTATCACTAAATTATTTACTTCTTCTTTTTGTTCAATCAGTCTAAAAGGAATACTTTTAGAACCTACAGCCTCTTTATTAGTCAACATTACCTCACTCCATTATTTTAATAATTTTGTCCTGTTCATAATTTGATTTAACATGCCATCTAAATCAATTCATATGATTCTATTTTTCACTCTAGTACATCTTCTGGAACCCACGTAACCAAGTTGTCACCTGGACAAGCTACTACTTGAAAGACATCTTCTAAATTTGTATTATTGTGAACTTCTACTTGCCAGCTTTCGAATTCTTGATGATGACCATTAATAAAAAGAACTTCTCCAGAATCAAAAATGAAATAAAGATGAGGCCTTTGCTCACCTAACTTTATATCTACAATCTTCTTTAGTCGAAGTTCACACAATTTTTTTGCTGATTCAACCCAATCAAGTTTATGTAATTCATCGGACTTTGGGTCCTTTTCAGGCAATGATTGAAATATTTCAAATTCGCTTTCAATATTTATCGATATTTGCCCTTCTATTCTCTGTTCGTTATATTCATTTTCAGACAGGAGAATTCTTAACCCATGGAATAGTAACCCTTCAATTACTGAACCTTTGCATAAATAATTTAACGTCTTTAAAGCTATGATTCTATTATCATGATCCAATCTAACCACTCCAAAAATTCAGCTATTTCTTATTTCTTTAAAATCCAAACTATTAGTAAGCACAAACCTAATAACCCGACACCAATATATAAATACCAATAATCTATAAATAACTCCCATTGTAGCCTCTGAATTTCTTTAACCCTATCAAAATAACCCATCGGTTCCCCCCTTGTAATCTCCTTTACTTCTAATACTTTTTTAGCGTAGTTAAGGTTTCCTTCTATAAAGAGAGTTAACTAAATGATACTAATAAGCAAAGGGCTCGTTCCATCCTTCCTCAAGAAAACACCAGTGTTATGCTTTTGTTCCCTGAGCTCATCCTAAATTTCCTAGCTAAATATTACTGTTTATATGGGGGTTTAAAGACCTTTTGCATAAATAGTTCGGGACTAACATTCTGTTCAAACCCATATTGACTATATAAAGCATGAGCATCATTTGTAGCTAACATAAATCTACGAATAACCTGTAAATCGGAATGATTTGTGATAATTTCCATTAACCATTTTGATAATCCTAATTTCCGGTAATCTGGTATTACGAAAACGTCACAAAGATAAGCGAACGTTGCTAAATCAGTAATTACCCTTGCAAAACCAACTTGTTCATAACCTTCTTTACCAGGTATACCTTTATAAATTCCAAAACATAACGGTGATCCTTCTATTGCTTTTTTTACTATTTGCTTAGGTATACCCTTTGACCAATATGCTTCTTCACTCAAAAAATTATGTATTAATGTTAAATCTAGAAACTCTTTATTTGTAGAAATCGAAAATTCCTTCTTATTCCACATATCCAATTTAAGTCCTCCATCTAAAAATCCTTCAAATTTTTCACTTACTGCATCTATACTTGAACAACCATAAACCTACACTTGATTAGCGGTTAAGTTATATAATTCAATTACTTCAACAAAAAAGGCAATAATCCTTCTTGATTTATCACGCACTTTATTTTTGATTTATTTTTTTTAATCCAATTTTCTATTACATAATTGTTAAAAAGTTTGATTTATCACGATAATTTTTCTAAAAAAGGATACCTTAATTATTGGAGGTGTATACATGAAGGACAGAACAATATTGAATTTATTGACGATAGCCGGCATAGCTGGAAGCATATTTACATTATCGAGAAAAAAAGGTGATTTGAAGGACTGGTTCCTCATTTTCTTTATTAAAACGTTTGTTTCTACTATATTTGATGGACCGGTTATAAAGACAAATCATTTACAATACCCTCATCGCTATTTACCAAAATTATTTGACTCAAATATAGTGTTTTTATATATTTTATTTCCTTTATCATGTGTTATGTATAATCAATTTACTTATAAAATGAAGCCTTTAAAATCACTCTTAAGTGTTTTTCTTTTTAGTGTACCAATGACACTTTTAGAAAATTGGTTGGAACGAAATACCGATTTAGTCAAATATAAAAAAGGTTGGAATGGATTTTTTACATTTATTGTTCTATCGTTTACATTTATACTTGTTAAAGGTTGCATAGAAGGTATCCGTTTTTTAGATAAAAAATTCAAAAGAATCTCTCCATTAGAAGGTAACGAGGCTGCAAGTTAAATAATCTATTCACTTCTATGTATAAAAGGCCATTGATTGGTCTTTTTTCATTGTTATATCCACCAGATTTATGATTGACCTCTACTTATACATACATAATTTGGACGTACTTCGAATTAAACTCTAATACTTGTATAGATCAATAAACGGACTATATACTGGATTATATGCAAAAGGAATAAATGTTCCTAATATTCCTATTCCGACAATTAAAGTTCTACGTTCTTCTTCATCTTCTAATATTACACCCATTTTATTTATTAAAATATAATTGTCTATATCCCGATGAACTACTATTTCCTTTGAATTTCCATGTACACATTCATCACCAATACACTCTCTATCATATTTACTTTCCAACCATTTATTAAAAGTCTCAGGAGAAGGTTTTGATAATGACATAATAATAATTAAAATTATAGTAGCGACTAAGTAACGCTTCCGTTTCTTATTCATGATTTTCTTCTCCTTTTTCAACAGGAATATATTTAATAAGTGTGTTTGATATCATTAAAAAAAGTATTATTCCATATGTTCTATACTTCTTTGTACGATTTCCACCATTTCAGACTCGGCACCAAGACTAAAGTTAAAAATAATACCACTTCCCCCACCAGCCCCAATTGCTGAAATGAAGATATTATCGTTAGAACCAACAACTGTAAGACTCAAGCTCGCTCTGTTGCCATTTCTCATAAAATATTTATCATACACTCGTACTGCTATTTTAGTCTCGCTAATAGTGTAGTTACTCTCATCCACTAAATTCATTGTTATTCCACTGTTATTGATATCTTTTTGCAACTGATTAACGACTTCCTCAAATTGGCCAGTAATTGTTTTTTCGTATTTTGCCATGATAGAAACACCCCCAATAAAATTGAACAAAGTTAGCAAAGTTGATGTCATATTAATTCACAGAATTGTAAATGAACGGGTACCATATAAAATGAATTTATCGCTTCCTTAACTTGAAGAAACTATTATAATACCCCCGTTGAATAAGTAAAAAATTGATTAAAAGTACTATAAACGCTAACATAGAAGACCATTCAAAATGAAGCTCTCCTGTATGACGCATTGACATATAAGGGGTATATAGGAAGTTAGCAAGACTATTTATGGTCGTGATCCCAAAAAACCAAAGTAAAACCTTTTTATATTTTTTATACATTTTTTGTTAAATCCTCCCCGCTATTTTGTAAAAATGATAATTACTCTTTATTCTACGAGTATGCACTTGGAAAGGTTTCATTTAACAAAATACGCTTATATAACACTTCTGCTTCGTCATCAAAAACTCGCCGTTATTTAAAAAATTGAGCAATTATGACGCCGATTATGATGATAACAATTAATAAACCTGTGCCCTTCCAACCTAAACTCCCTACTAAGTCTACAAGACCACCACCGCTAGCCTTATTAAAAGAATCATTCATATTACCTGTTGGATTTTTCTTTAATTCTTCTTGTCTTACTCTTTCTCTCTTTTGTTCAGCAGATTCTTTTTTATCATTCACACGAACACCCCCCTAATAATTGTTAATTACAAGACGTAGGAGCAAATAACAACAAAATAGCCGGTTGATTATATCATTGATGGGAAATATAAATAGGAAAGGAGTGGTAAAATTGAAGAAAAATCGGGAAATAGATAATACACCAACAATTGCAGAAGGAATGGATACTGAAGATGAGTTAAAAAGGGATGCTACTGCAACTGAAATTGAAAATGGTGAGTATACTCAGGTAACTACTTTATCTTTAGACGAAAACGACCCAAGCTAATGGAGTGAACACTTAGGTCTTTCAGAGTTACTCTAACATCCTTGCTCCCTAAAAGAACAAGGATGTTTCTTGTATTAATGACAACTTATAATTGAATCACACTTATCATATTGCCATTTACGTCAGTCAAGTCAAAGCGTTTAGGTTCCCCAACTCTTAATTCTGAAACAACAACATTCTTCTTTATTAACTCGTTTCTAACTTTTTCTAAGTCTTTAACAACATAATTAAATGGAGTGTATGAATTTATAGGTTGGAAATCCGGAATTTGAACAAGGTGAAACCCACAGTTAGGTGCAATCGACAGACCACACATTCTCTCATTCTGCCATAGCAGTTTGAAACCAAAAATCTCTTGATACCAAGATAATGATTCCTTCAGATTCTTTACAGGAAGAAACACTGCATCTATCCGCTCTACAAATTGTTCGGAAACTTGATTATTCATTCTATTCATCTCCTTAAGATATTTATGGCTGTTAAAAATACTCCTTTAGAGTCCGCTAACTAATTCCTTTGGCAAATCAAATGTACCATCACTGTTAGGTGTAAAATGAATAACTTTAGTTACAGCATCTATATTTAAAGGCCCGTATATATGCGGAAATAACTTCCCCGTTTCATATAGATCCTCATAGATAATTTTAGCTCCAACTTTATCTGAGTCGATACATAACAGTACCAAACCACTTCGACCTTTAAACAAATAATTAGCTACATCAACTGTTTGCTCGCTGGTAGAGCAATGGATAAAACCGTCACTTTCTAAGCTAGATGGAATATAAATACCCTTGGTTACTGCTTTCGACCATTCTTGTTTATCAATAATATGTAAAATCAATGTCGTTACCCCTTTATTGAGATTATTAAAGCTAAATCTATTACAACCTTACAAGCTAAACAATCTTAAGCTATTTAATTTGGATCCAAATTTCTAAGTCTATATCTCCTATATCCACTATTATTAAGTCTTCATTTTCATCCGACTTTTTTCTATAACCAGCTTGAAAATTTATGGTTGATGAAGTTATGTCAAGTATATCTTTATGAGACGGTAACCCTATATTTATAGCATTTGTAAGTATCCAGTTGTTTCGTTCATTTAACTCTAAATCGCCTATGAGGATGTCCTCTTCTCCTTCTTCTGTCAAGACTTCATAAATTGCTAATACCCTACTGGAATTCACTTCAACTATTTCCAAAATATCAATTACTTGAGGAGCATAATCGTCATTTTTGTGGATTTCTCTTAATGCCTCCTCTGGAGTATTTGAACCGCTAGGAGCATGAACACAGCCTCCGATTAAAATTAAAACTATAACTAATATTAAAAGTATCTTAAGCTTTAACAAGCCAGTCCCCATTTTTGCTTTCTCCTATTTTATATATTGTTTTATCTATAAAAATTCTTTTAATGGTCCTTTAGCACATAAATCATCTTTTAGACCTAACCGAAAGAGCAGCAGTTATGCCAAAAACTGTATCTATATTTTTAATCTTAAGTAACAAACATATTTTTCTTATAACTGAAAATAATATCCTTATGGTTCGATTTAATATAGATTAACTATAAGGAAGATGACATATGAAAAATATTGCTGATACTGTTCATATAGGAGAATTAATTGCTGTCTCTAGGTTTTTTCAGCTTAACACTTATCAAATGATATCCCTAATTGAAGATGGCGAAATGGAAGTATTCGAAAAAAAGGAAGATTTTTATAACAAGTACGGCGACAAGGAAACGTATACCGAATTAGAAGATTGGTGTGAGTTAAACAACGGGAAAATTTTCACGAAGCCAAGATAGGTAGTCTGACAAAAGGGTGTCCTACTTACATCCCACTTTCTTCATCTCGCTTCCACTCCGCATAGTTGTATAATGCTTCAATACAAAAGCCTAATAATAAACACACAACAAAAATAATATAAACAGGTAAACTCCAGTTTGATAAGAAGTATATAACAATAAGTGCAACGATAATAATTGGAGTACTAATAAGGTTTCGTATCAATTTTCTTCTATAACTTAGTTTAAAATAATTTAACTCAAAACCATTGTCCGTTTTATCTTTTCCTCTAAATATTTTGGAAAAGATAAGAAAGCTAACTACCGCAACTATAACCGGAAAAGCTATTTGTAAAATTACGCTTTCAAATATTGACACTCCATCACCCCTAACTTGTGTTGAACCCATGTCCTTTACCAGCCGTTCTTATTCTCTATTCCTTATGTGTATTATTTTTTATAAACAAGCCTATGACAGTAATGAAGAAACCTATCCCCAAAAAGAAAGATCCACTATTATAAAATATAGTTCCTGAACCAACTTGGATGTAAAGCGCGAAAATCATAATCGCAATACCAAGCAACATTACTTTTATAGATGCCATTTTGCACCTCCGTTTTTTCAAGATTGTATATTAAGAATGGTATGTTTTAATTCAATCCTCATTCTAAAATGGTTCATTATTCTAATCTGTTCTTCCGTTAGTTTTTCTTTATCCCAGTACATGTGCATTAAGCTATATTCAAATACTTCTTTTAGTTTTATAAACAGAGGAAGTTTTTCTAACATTTCCGGGGAAAGTTTATTTTCTTCTTCATATCCTTCTATAATCGCTTTTGTAATACTTCTTCCATACTCAACAATATTCCCTCCACCTACAAATGAGTACTCCAAAGCACTATAAATTGGAACTGCTAAATCAAATATATAAAAATGTTTCTCGCAATCTTGAAAATCAACCATTGTTATTTTTGACTCTTGATCCACCAGTACATTTTCTAACCATAAATCCCCGTGCAACAACCCATAATTCGATTTCGTTTTTGGGATATTCTTTATTGTTGATAAAACGTCACTAGCAATCTCCCTAATAGTAGATTCTTCTTCAGGAATATATTTTAGAAAGGCATATTCTTCGTTATCATACCAATCGTTAATACGACTGACTGGATACTGTTCCTCGAACTTCTTGGACAATCGATGTAATACACCTATTTGTCGACCTAACTCTTTTAATATACTGGCATTCCATTGTTGCCTTGGTAGATGTATACCAGGAGCTGCTTTATAAAGAACCATTAAAATATTTTTGTTGTTAAGTATTATCTTTTCTACAATGTTACCGTTTATAGAAGGTATCGTTGGCGAAACACTTAACCCCTCTTTAAATAAAAAGTTCGTATACTGAACTTCCTCTAACTGTTCATCTAAGGTTTTATAGTTTGTAACTCTAGCAAAGTAAATCCCTTCTTCGCCAATACAACGAAACATCTCGTTAGTTACGGATTCGACTTTAAATACATTAATTGGATAAATCTTATTTAGTAATTCAAGAATCTTTTGTTCCATGATCATTACTCCTCTTCTCTCAGGTTTTGCAGTAAAATCTCTTTTCAACTAACAACGCATTTTGATGAAATTAAGAAAGTTAATAAATATTGAATACCGGACTTCTTCGACATTTAGTAGCTTGCTCAAAGGCAAAACCAAGTTTTATTAAAACCGCTTCACTAAAAGCCGTGCCTACAAAGGTAATACCAAATGGCCTTCCGCTTTCCATATACCCAGCCGGAATAGCTATGGAAGGGTATCCAGCTTTAGCACTAATCGTTGAACCTATATACGAAGGAAAAACAATTGCATCAAGTTCATATTTTTGAAGTGCATAATCAATCCCGAGTTCTTGAGAAAAATATAAGTCTTCTAATTTTGCATGTAAATATTCAGGGTTTCTAAGTGTATTAGGGAATTTTTCTCTATGTTCTAACTTATCTTGCCCATATTTCAACGCTCTTTCTTTTATATTATTATTGAACTGAATTAATTCAGATATAGAATGGACCGGCATGTGTGAAGGTAACTTCGCAAGATAATTATCTAAACTATGCCTCAATTCATACAAAGATACGCCCCATTTCCATTCTCTATGGAAAGAAGGAATCTCGATGTTTTCGATAATAGTAGCTCCTTGTTCCTTTAATACTTGAATGGCCTTTTTAAATAAGTGCTCATCATACTCACCGGATTCATAATATTCTTTAGGAGCATTATTAAATATTCCGACTTTAGCACCGTCTAATCCTTTCCAGTCTAAAAAGCTTGTGTAATCTTGTTCTATGTTATTTGCACTTCTATAGGAAGCAGCATCGTCCTTATCTATACCCGTTAAAGCATTTAATAGTATGGCTGCATCTGTAACAGTTCTTGCTATCGGCCCTGCTGTGTCCTGAGAATAAGTAAAAGGAATAATCCCACTTCGACTAATTAAACCAACAGTTGGCTTTATACCGACTACAGAGTTTTGAATAGCAGGACTTACTATCGAGGCATCCGTTTCAGTTCCAACAGATAAAACGGAAAAATTTGCGGCAACTGCCACAGCTGAACCAGAACTGGACCCACCTACAAAAAGATTCTCATCACCATAAGGATTTAATGTTTGTCCTCCCCTAGAGCTGTATCCAGCCCACATCTCACTTGCCATCCCGTTAGCTAATTCCGTCATATTAGTCTTTCCTAATATAACCGCACCTGCATCACGTAGCTTTTTTACAATAAATGCGTCGTTACTAGCTAAATGGTTCTCTAAAGCAATAGTCCCTGCACTCGTATGCATAGAATCATTTGTTTCTATATTATCTTTAAGGACAACAGGAATTCCGTGCAATGGCCCTCTAGCACCTTTCGTTTTCCTTTCATTATCTAACGCTTCCGCAATAAAGATTGCATCAGGATTTATTTCCAACATACAATTTATTTTTGGTCCATCTTGGTCATACTTAGCAATTCTATCAAGGTAAAACATGATTAATTCTCTTGAAGTTATTTCCCCATTTTCCATCGCAAGTTGTATTTCATAAATTGTTAATTCTTCCTTAAAAAATTCCTTAAACTTTATCGTCATCACAATCTTTCTCCCATTCTATTAAGTAGGCACTTAATCACGCACTATTTGTCATTGTATCTATATACTTACTTCAGCGCCGTTCCTACTTCGTTAATTCGCCTTAAGCACTACTATTTTTCAAAATAATATGTAGTACAATCCCAATGTTTACCACTCGTTTTTCTGTTCCCTTTCCAACCGCTTTTCTGTAATTCTTTTGCTATTAATAGATTAAAAAAACCATGTCCGACTAAAACAATCGATTTATATTCGTTTGCAAAGTCTATTAATTGTTGTGATGCTTTTTTTGCTCTATGTTTTGCTTTGCTTAACGATTCGCACTCGTTACTATACCCTATCACCCATAACATTCTCATAACGACTGCCCAAATATTCGGTCTTAATTTTATTTGTATTAAATCTTTTGAAAGTATAGGTAACTCGGTTTCTCTATATAAAGGGTTAGAAATCATATTCACTTCTGGATTTAATAATCTAGCTGATTGAATACTCCTTATTAAATCACTAGTAACAATCAATTTTGCATTTTCCACTTTTTCCTTCGTTTCAGGTGGAAGCGTCATTTCTTCCGTTACGCCACAATTATCATACTTTTCCACCCACTGCTGAAATTCCAAACAACTGATACTATCATTTTCAATTAGTTCTGATTTTCCGTGTCTAATTAAAGAAATTTCCATCATTAGCTCCTTGAGTTAAACTTTACCAAATAACTATTTTCTATTATAAACTGATAAATCCCTCTTTTATGGGAAACCTTTATTAAATATTTGTCAAAAAAACAAAAAAGACCGCGTTTTTTTGAGCGATCTTCCTTTGTTGTCAGAGGAGCTGGGTTCACATTTGTGCTTTGCTCTCTTAAATAAGTCCACTATTAATTAATTTTTATCAACCATTTTACAAATTTAAAATGCACTACGAGAAAATAAATTAGAAATGGGTAACACAAAGCCGAATACCACATCTTCCATTCATTATATTTAATAAACCCAAATGTAAAAGATAAGAACTCAAAAACCAAAGTAATAAAAGTAAAACATAAAATAAAAACTAATTGTGACTTTACCGACTTATTAAAAGGGTATACGTTTAGTAAAATTATGCTAGTAGCTCCATATAAAATAACTTGACCAATTAAAGCAGGTATTTGCACTCCAGGCTGATCCAGTACGTAAAACTGGTATTTAACAGCTAATACCATATCAACAAGAAGACCAAATACAATAGCAAACAACGTAGTTACATAAATTTCATAAGGTTTCATTTTTTTCGGAATGAAATATGCTACTAAGGCAAAAATAAAGCTCGCTATAAACACAAAAACCGTTTCTGGTTTCATCAAAGATCCTCCAAAAAATGGTGCTATTTCTTGTTATTATTATATATTTTTCTGTTACTATTCTAATTCATGAGAAAAATAGCTATGAAAAAGGGTGATTTTCCTTTAACATGAATAGCAGCCTTTCAAAAGCTAGTAGCACTAATTTAGGAGCGGTACACAGTAATATAGGTGACTAATGTGATTGATTAATTACGGAGTATAATACTAAAACTAAATAGATAAGGTAACTCGATATAGAATTATAATGAGGTGATTTGATGAGTAAAGCTAAAGGAAAAGGCGGAACAGGGAGAGGAACAGGCAAGAAGGGATGGAATCGTTGGCAAGCTAGTGCAAACAGAAAAAAGAGTGCAAAACCTTATGTAAGTAAAGGTAATAAAAAAGCCGATGTTGAAAATGACTCCAAGAGCAATAGTTAAAATCACTTTTCAGTACCGAGCCAGGTTATGATAATAGAAACCCTTTAACAAGAATAAAATTAAATGGGGCCAAAATATGCATTATTAAATGCATATTTTGGAGTATCTTACCACTAATGTTCATTTTACAATGTCAACATGTTCAACTTGTGACACTTCATTTTTATAGACGATCTTAACCCTCACTAATAATGACAGTTTTTGTATTTTAGGGATAACCCAACACTTTCCCTTTTACAAATTCAATTGGTATTGGACCATATTGCTTACTATCAATCCCTCTCCACCACAAGTCACCCGAAACAAATATATGACCATCAGGAACAGTTATTTTCTCCAACTGAAATTCGCTCTCGTAATCATTGCTACGAATATTATTCGTTCCGTTTCCGTAGAAAGTGTCTAATTTTTTGCCATCGATGTAAAATTGGCCATCCTTTATTTCTACAGATTCACCTGGAAGAGCAATAACTCGGTTAAGTGGTTCCTCTAAAGCTTCGTATTGTACGAGCTCATAATATTCTTTTGGCTGTTCATGATAAACAACATCCCCACGTTGGATTTCTTCGTTATCATAAAAAGATGGATCAATAACAATATCCCTAAGTAGATAGTTATATGGATTGTCTCCTCTTTCCATGTTGTCACTTCGATAATATATAGTAATCATTCCATCTTTCATTTCTACTTTTTCTAACTTTTCTTTTGTATACGAATCAGTTATTGTTTTGTTTGTTAGTGCGGAAGAGCAAGCTGTTAAAAGGATAATAGATAAAATTAGTAATAGTTTTTTTATTAGATTTGTCAATTTTCTGACAATTATTAACTGTTTTTTAACTGCATTAAGCTTACCCAAAGAAAATCCTCTCCAAATATGTTATCTGGTTGAGCGATTCTTTTCATTCTTCTAAAATCTTTAATAATAAAATCTTCCTCAAATATTTCTTTTAGTCTTTCTTCCGTATAACCGATGCCGCCTTTTAAGCTTCCTTCTCGATAAACCTCCCAATCTGGCGTATCAAGTGCACCTTCTGTATTGAAGCAAACAATTCCAAAATGTCCGTCCTTTTTAAGTGCTTTCTTCACAATGTCTACATATGATAACCGGCGATGAGGTGCGAGATGATGGAACATACCCGAATCGTAAATAAAATCATAGGAATGAGGTTCAAATTCAAATTCAAACAAAGAAACACCACGGAAGTCAATCTTTACAGCTTCTTCATCCGCTCTCTCTTTTGCCCATTCAATTGCTTTATCTGAAATATCGATTGCGTCAACATTACATCCATGTCTAGCCAAATAAATCGCGTTTCTCCCAGGTCCACAACCTATTTCTAATACCTTTTTAGGTACTAGCCCATTAAGAAAATATTCTACTAAATTCTCATCCGGTCCTTTCACCTTAAAAAAAGGGATATCCTTTGTCCTATCCTCATAAAAACCATCCCAAAATTGTTTAGGCTCTCTTAATAAATGATCCAACATATCTAGTAAATCTTCATAATTTAAAATCCTTTTCTCCACGTGGTTCCCCTCCTAAAATAACGCTACTAATAGTTTACTAAAATTAGGGTGAATCCTTGTTACAACAACGTTAAGATAGGGTTAAAACGTAATATGTAAAGAAGAGAAAACACCTGTAGAAATAGCATTATAACTGTTTATTTTCATCCCTATATACTGGATAAACTCTTTTTAATACTAGTACATTTATTTTAGGGAAATTCCTGTATCTCCTTCTGTAATCATTATTAGGGTAATATCATTATCGCTCCTTTGGATTTGTTTGTAATATTTGTAACAGTTTTGTTACACTTCCACACTTAATAATGCTAGTACCCATGGAAATCCCTATGATAGTGCAATTAACAAACATAATAAAAAGGTAAAGCCTGATAAAGGTGTCATAACTAATTTCTCTTTCTTACTCCTTGAAATAAGATTTGCTATTGTATTTACACCAAGGAATATTGTAATTACCCACAGTAATATATTCGTAGGTAAAAAATCAAAACCAATGATGACATTAGCATGTTGTAGAATAACAAAGCCCATAAATAATAGGACGAAAGCATTTATCAAACTGGCAATACGTAATTTTTTCGGTAATACCTTATAATATCCACCCATAGCAAATTCCCCGATCGGATAACCAAGTGATAGAAGTACTTGAAAAACAGCAACGACCACAAACATAATAGATACAATGATCGACAACGTATAAATAAGATCCTCTAACATACATTACCTCCTAATTCTTTTTCCCGTAGTTGTTTACCTAAAGGCCTATTTTCTTCTTTAACGAACAGCCGTCATATAGCGATTATATAATGTATCACATCTTGCTGAGAGTTCTAAATATAACGCTCTTACTTTGGCTTCTTGACATAACTTTAAATAGCTTTCGCTTCTTATAACATCAATTAATGGCTTCACCGTTAAGTAATACATTTCATCGTTATTATTATCTAACGTTTTCTTATATTCTTTTAAAATAGCAACATACTTTTTATTCATTATCCTAAATTCACTTTTAGCTTTTTCTTGTTGATAGAATACTTGAATCTCACTTGCGAAGGCTGTACCAGTTGAAAAAGAAAGGGAGCTTGCATTCGAGTAGTAACGTAGTTCACCATTATATAATTTTTTTGATATACGAAAAACATGCCAGTTCTTTACCTCATTGTACTGTTTTCCTAGCACTTGATGCTCATTTGAAACAAAACTACATTTATTATCTATAATAAAATCAAAAAGCGACGCATTCTTCTTTGCATCAAAGACAGTTGTAATTGAACACCAAACTAAATAATTAGTGTCCAACTTTCCTAGCACACAAACTTCTTTATCAGGACTAACATATACATCAAAGTACATTTCCTTACCATCCAAGCGGTAATTAGGTGTGACTTGATTTTCTTCGTTTACTAAATTTATTGGGTGCATGTTTACCTCCTAGTAGTTACTATCGTAAAACCCTCTCTTAATCCCTGTAAACTTCGTATCTTAATTAAAGTTTATACAGAGCTCTATAGATTTACTTTAAAATCAAACTACCATTAAAGTTTCTAAAATCCTCTATAACTTCTTTATGGTGGTTTTCCCAAAACTGGTTAGAACATGGAGGGATATTATCTAGTGAAAAAAATCCAGTATTTTGACTTTCATCAGAATGCTCTAGAATTTCACCTTTCCATTCATCAACTAGAAACACAAATTCGAACATTTGATATTCATCTCCAAATTCATTCTTCATTGACTTATGAGGGCCAGTATATATTGCCATCAGTGTTGCACTAACTACATTAATACCTGTTTCTTCTTTCACTTCCCTTTTCAAAGTTTCATAAATGGACTCGTCAAGTTCCATAGAGCCTGCTGGCATTCCCCATCTATTTTGACCTTTTCTTTCAATAAAAAGAACTTTTCCTTCTTCATCTTGAATGATCGCTCGAACAGAAGGATGGATTAGTTTTTGATGACCGATCATTTTTCTTATTTGTCCTACATATGAATCGTTCCAGCTTTTATTTGACAACTATATCCCTCGATTCATTTTAAATTGTTAAATAATGCATTAAACGAACAGGTATTGTATCTTATCGGCTACCTCACTAGGTTTAACATCAATAGATGATAGTTCTTCAACCTCGACCCACATAGGAATATAATTACCTTTCTTCTTATCCATATATTCTTCAGCTTGACCTGTACCAAAAGTTCCACCAACGATATCACATAAAAAGAAATACTGCTTCCCGAAATAATCAATTTCAGCAATACATTCATTAACGACCACATTAATGCCTAACTCTTCATAAGCTTCTCTTTTTGTTGCTTCTCCAGGTGTTTCACCTTTTTCTATACCTCCACCTGGAAAAACATAATAAGTTAACCCATCTTTTACTCTTTTAATTAGAGCAACTTTTTTATTATGGATAAGAACCGCAGAACCTCTATCTCTCATATCAACCACTCTTTCTATCGAAACCACCCTTTAACTATTTAGCATTTTTACCTAATAATCGGCTTTTCCTTATTGGCTAGTAAATCATCAAAAAATTCCTGATGGTCAACAAAAAGGTTTTCAGGTAAGTTATTAATCGGAAAAAAAGTATTTTTCAAAGACTCTTCGTTACTTTTTACCAACTCCCCATCATAATCGTTACAAGTAAATAATACTAGAACCATATAAACTTGGTCTCCATTAGAAAAGGTTTTTTCATATTTAGGACCTGAATACAATCCGAATAAATTAAGCTCACCTAAACGTAGCCCAGTTTCCTCGAATACTTCTCTTCTTGCAGTTTCTTGTACCGTTTCCCCTAGTTCCATAAATCCTCCGGGAAGGCCCCAACTTCCGCTATCCGTCCGTTGTTGTAATAACAAACGATTATCTTTATCGAATACGAACGCCCCAGCAACTACCATAATTACTTTTTCTTGACCAACTAATGATCTAATATGTTTTATGTAATCCATTTTTATTCTCCTCATAGCTATTTCGCTTGGAAAAAGCCACCGCACAACACATTAATTTGCGGTAACCACGTTTTTATTTGCGATAGCCATCACTTTATTTGCGATAATCCATTTTTATTTGCGGTAATACGCCTTTATTTGCGGTACCACACCTTTTATTTGCGATAGCACGCCTTTATTTGCGGTAACCACCCTTCTATTTGCGATAGCTACCCCACGCTCCCTATATATACAACCCATCCATATACAAATTCGTAAGATGCGTAATCACATCATCCATCAAGTAATCGTTCTCTCCCTTAACATAGTCCCACATGAACATTTCGTTTGCGTAGAACCAGCCGCGAGCTACTAACTTCGGTTTAAACGCCGGTGCTGCCAACCCATTATTCTGTACGTACTGAATGTCAACCGAAATCCTTTCGATAAAGCGTTCCCGGATACTGTTCCATTGTGACTCGATTTCAGGAGAGCTACCGATTGCCTCTTTGACTACTTTCATCATCGCTTCTTCTTCAACCGCACATGTTAAAAATAACCGGACTTGCTCCGAAATTAGTTGACGGGCTTCTTGCTTCGTCCTAGGTTGATAGGATCGCTCCGCAACTTGATAGAACTTTTCCATCACTTCTTCCATTAAAACTATTAGAAGGTCATCTTTATTTTTAAAATACACATAGGCTGTCCCATATCCGGTATTAGCGCGTTTAATAATTTGTGAGATTGTCGCTTTTTGAAAGCCATTTTCTAAAAAGATTTCTTTTCCGGCCTTTAGAAGCTTTTCACGCGTTTGGATCGCTTGGCGTTCCCTCGCAGACAGTTCTTTCTCCACTCTTCTACACTCCCATTTCCAACTTATTACTCCCCATTTTACAAGGTCTTTCCTTGTTTTACAATAAGTTGACACAATGTCATTGACGTAGTGTCAACGAGCATATACAATTCAAATTAATAAGAGAAACATGAAGAGGAGGAACGTAAATGCAAGAACATGACAACGTTTACACAAAAGCATATGCCATACAGCTTGACCAACATGATAATCTTGCCCATTTTCGCAAGGAGTTTTACATCAAAGAAAATAGCATATACTTAGACGGAAATTCACTTGGTTTGCTATCGAAGCGGGCCGAAAAATCGGTTTTAAACCTTTTAGAATCATGGAAACAGCTCGGTATTGACGGCTGGACTCAAGGTGAAAATCCTTGGTTTTATTTATCAGAAGAGCTTGGTCAAAAAATGGCTCCACTAGTTGGTGGCAAGTCTGAGGAAGTGATTGTGACTGGATCAACAACCGTTAATCTTCATCAATTAGTGAGTACCTTCTATCAACCTCAAGGAAACAAAACGAAAATTTTAGCGGACGATTTGAATTTTCCGAGTGATATTTATGCGCTACAAAGCCAGCTTCTCCTTAAAGGCTTTGATCCTGAAGAGCATTTAATTCAAGTAAAGAGTCGAGATGGACATACGCTACTAGAAGACGACATTATCGAAGCAATGACCGAAGAAATTGCACTCATTCTTCTTCCAGGTGTGTTGTACCGAAGTGGCCAAATTTTAGATATGAAGCGATTGACTACCGAAGCGCATAAGCGAGGAATTGTAATTGGCTTTGATTTGTGCCACTCCATCGGCTCCATCCCACATCAGCTGAGTGATTGGGAGGCTGATTTTGCTTTTTGGTGTAATTACAAGCATTTGAATGGCGGTCCCGGCGGGGTTGGTGGTTTATATGTAAATCAAAAACATCTCGGCCAAAAACCTGGTCTTGCAGGTTGGTTTAGCTCCCGCAAGGATAAACAGTTTGACATGGAACATACGTTAACTCCAGCAGAGGATGCAGGTGCGTTCCAAATTGGGACACCGCATGTATTGAGCGTTGCACCAATCATTGGCTCACTTGAAATTTTTGCGGAAGCTGGAATAAAAAACATACGAAGAAAATCACTCCAACTCACGCAATATATGATGGACTTAATCCAACATGAATTAAGAGTTTTCGAGTTTACGATACAAAATCCACTAGAGGACGAAAAGCGCGGCGGACACCTTTATATAGAGCACAAAGAAGCGGCGAGAATTTGCAAAGCATTAAAAGCGGAAGGCATTGTCCCAGATTTTCGTAATCCGAATGGCATTCGCTTAGCACCTGTCGCGCTTTATAACACGTTTGAGGAAGTGTGGAATAGCGTGCAAATCCTCAAAACGATAATGGTAGAAGAACGGTATATGCAATTTAAAAATGAACGGGAGGTAGTTGCCTAATGAAATGGATCGATATTTCGCAGCCTTTGGATGAGACACTTGCTCATTGGCCAGGCGACACTCCTTTTAGTTATAAACTAACGTATACAAAGGAACAAACAGGCTCCGTTAATATTGGGCAAATGACGATGAGTCTCCACTCGGGTACTCATGTTGATGCCCCGTTTCATTTTCATAATGATGGGGAGAAAATTTTAGATCTAGAGCTCGATGTTTTTATCGGCAAAGCACGTGTAGTAGATCTCTCTTCCTTTGAAAAAATTGATGAGGTTGCCCTTAGCCAAGTTGACTTAGATGGGGTTACCCGCTTGCTTGTGAAAACGTCCGTCCCTAATCGGCCAAATCATTTTCCAAACAGCATTCCATATGTAACAGCGGATGGAGCTGCTTACTTGAGTTCAAAAGGCGTTCGGCTAATCGGGGTCGACGTCCCATCAGTGGATGCTCTTGATAGTAAAGAATTAGAAGGCCATCATGCTTTACACCGCCATCAAATATATATATTAGAAAATCTAATGCTCGACCGTGTCGCAGAAGGTGAATACGAACTGATTGCCTTGCCTTTAGCCCTTAAAGATGCAGATGGAAGTCCTGTTCGTGCTGTCATTCGACCAATGAAGGAGGCGTAACGATGACTGATTATCAAAATAAAGCAACTACTAATGAAAAAGGAATTCACACTGATTTTAAAAACAATATGACGTACGGAGAATATTTACAATTAGATGACTTGCTCTCTAGTCAGGACCGTCTATCTGACCATCACGATGAAATGCTTTTTATCATCATCCACCAAGTAAGCGAACTATGGATGAAGTTAATATTACATGAAACGAACGCAGCGATTGAATCTATTCAAGCAGATGACCTTCCGACTTCGTTTAAGCGACTAGCACGTGTCTCTAAAATTCAATCACAAATTATCCAGGCGTGGGATGTTCTTTCCACCTTAACTCCTTCTGAATATATGGAATTTCGCGATTCACTTGGGCAAGCTTCAGGATTCCAGTCGTATCAGTACCGTCTAATCGAATTTGCTCTTGGCTACAAAACTGGTCATATTTTAAAAATTTACGAAAAAGACGCCAATCTTCATCAAGTGCTGGAGAAAGCTTACCATGCACCTAGTATATACGACGTGTCAATTCAAGCGCTTGCGAGAGCCGGACTGCCAATCAATCCTGACTTACTCACACGTGATTTTTCAAAGCCATATAAAGAAGACGATACTGTTCGCAATGCATGGCTCACTGTTTACCGAAATACGAATCAATATTGGAATTTATACCAACTTGGAGAAAAGCTTGTAGACATTGAAGATTGGTTGCAGCAATGGCGCTTCCGTCACATGAAAACGGTCGAGCGCATTATCGGTTTTAAAGTAGGGACTGGTGGCTCCTCGGGAGTAAACTACTTGAAAAAAGTATTAGATCAACGTTTCTTCCCAGAACTTTGGGATTTACGAACAGAAATCTAACTATTAGTCTCCCCTCCTTTTTAAAAGAAGGAGGGGCTGAACTAACCTAAATCTAAGTCTTCTCGATTAGGTGCCATTGGCGGTTGCTCCATCCAATCATTTTGAATCATAATATCCGCTCCAGATTTAATGTATAATGAAACATCCGCTATACAACGTGCATAAATCGCACCGATATCTGTTCTTCCATTAAGAGATGATCCTTTTCCATACGACCTTATTTTCATTGAAAACATATCTATTTTGTGAGCCAACATTATTTTATCCGAAAAAACTTTTGTCGTTGAGTCTGTAACTAAATGATCTATTAAAGTTGGTGCAGGCAAATCACTGTCATTTAATATATTTGTAAGTAACTCAATGTGCTTTTTATTAATATTTTTACCACGTTCTAAAAACTCTTTTACCTTTTTATCTTGAGTACCTTGATAAAAGCCAATAATAAGCGCCTTACTAGTAACATCGTTATTTAGATTATCGAATATATGGGCCACCTCTAATGCATGAGGTGCTCTTTTTTTCCCTAAAAAACCACCGCTAGAAAAACTTTTATTTTTCACAAATTGTACTTCTTCTGGCATAGGGGTACCCGGTGCATTCATTAAAAGACCTTTTGCCGTTAAAATTTCTTTTGTCATTGTCAACAATTTGACAGTCTCCTGAAGACATCTAACATAAAACTCATTTATATCTTTTCTCGTTACAACTGAAATTGCCGAACTATAGATACTCATTCCAACTTTTCCAGTGTATTGCAAATAATAAAGATAAAACTCATCCTTAAACAATCTCGGCGCATCAAGATTTACATCTTCTTCTGTAAAACCAACCGGGATAGGAAAGTTCTCTTCGTTGAAAATGTGAGTTATTTCTTTTATGTAGTTGTTTGTAATAGTCCACGCGTATTCTAAAACACTTTGTATATCAGGGTCTTCTATATGCCTCCTATAATAACTAAGGATGCATTTACCCATTGTATTTCCCATATAGGTTACCCAGAGCTTTCCCATTTCAGCTAAAGTTAAATTGGGTTTTTCCATACTCATCCTTGCACATTCCACTCATAGCATTTTCCTTATAATTCCCTATATCATAATAAGAAATACTGAATGGAATGTTTCTCAAACTAAAATTAATGGCAATTACAATAATAATGGAGTGAATATTGAATTAAAGAGAGAAACTAAAACAACTTTGGCATGAAAAGTGGAGGATTTTTTGTTATGGTGCAATTGGGAATTTTTTTTGGCATTATACTATTTGTATTTTGCTTACTTAATTACAAAACGGATTGGGTGATGGAGCTGGATAATCAAATGTTCCCCATTTTAGAGCCTTTTCAGTGGCTAGTTTGGTTTGATTATCTTGGAAGAGGAGCTTTTATTACTGCTGGGGCAATTATTTTAATTATTTTTCTACTGAAGAAAAGAAGAATGTTTGCAAGTATTACTGTATTCATGACGGTTGGCGGAGCTCTATTTTTAACGGAGTGGATAAAAGCGGTTGTCAAACGGGAACGTCCCCCGTTCGAGCATGGCCAAGACGGGTTTAGTTTTATTAGTGGCCATGCGATGTATGCTGTTATTTTTTATTTACTCACTTGCTATATGATTGTGGAAGTGGGAGGTTATAAAAGGCACAAATATTATATCTATGCAATTGGAATATTGCTATCGATATTAATTGGAATAAGTCGCGTGGTGGAAAAGGCACATTATTTCACAGATTTCCTTGGAGGGTTCGGTTTAGGCTTAGCCATAACTCTTTTAGCGATACACTATTATAAGAGAACGAGGATGAAACAATCACCCCACACTCTCTCTTAACTTAACCATGTTGTACCATTGTGTTCCCCCATGTTGTGATTTACTCATGCCATGGTTAACAAAACCTAATTTCTCATAGAAAGAAACTAATTCGCCTTTACACGTTAACGTGATGCCTTCCCTTTCATATTCTTCTACCAGTTCTCCCATTTTCCCCATCAACATTTTAGCAATTCCTTGTTTCCTGACCTTCTTGGAAACAGCTATTCCTAATACACTCTGAAATCCTCCTCTATTCGGATTCTGTTTGATTTTCGCAAAAAGGTCATCAGTTATGTAAGGCTTATTAATGACAGGTCCATTAATATAACCTATGATTTCCCCTGCCTTTTCTGCGACAATGAATGTATCAGATATTAAACGAATCCTCTCCACAAAAGCTTCTCTCGTGGCAGCTTCTTCTTTCGAAAACCCTTCGTTCTCAATCTTTAACAACTGTTCTAAGTCTGTAGATTGAACATTTCTAAAAGAAATCATACTCTCTATACCCCCTCTCCTATCCATCGGTTGAACACTATTGTTTATTTTTTTCTTCCAGTAGTTCTATAATTCTCTTATTTTGTTTTGAATGCTCTCTTAACAAACTAATAATTGTACTTATTCCAATAATAACAATCAGCATCAATACCCACATTTACTTTCCCTCCCATAGCTATGAAATACCCTAGTACAAAATCGTTAAGTTTGTGGCTTGTCTACTCATCAATAGGAACATCGAGGTTGTTGTCTATGAACCTTTGAACTATTTTTTCAAAATTTAATTCTTTTAAATGTAATTAAAGTAAAATAATGCATAAAGGTTCCAAAGCATATGTAGTACTAGTGAGGGATATATTGATTTGAATTTCATATTCAAAAAACCATAAACTAGCCCGTGAATACCAGGGTGTATCATGTTGTCGAAATGCATTATCCCAAAAATAAACGAAGTTGCAAATAATGCTATCCATTTATTAAACTTTGATTGTAAGTAACCCTGTATTAAAACACGGTAAATAATTTCTTCCATTATAGGTCTAATAACAACCAATCCAATAGAAAATAATATTAGTTTGTACAATGTTCTATCTGGAACCGTGTAATGCGGATGAGTTAAATAGTACCATGTTGTAGCTAAGTCTATTCCTCTACCATAGTAAATAGCTGCAAAAATGTAAAATGATATTACGCAAAGAAATAATGCTAAATAGAAGGAACCTTTTTTAAACACAATTGGATTAAAGGATTTACTGATAGTTAATCTTACATCTTTAAAAAGAGTTAAGACAAAAATAAATAGGACAAATGCGATAATATTTGAATAAAACCCCTCAAATAAAGGTGTCCAAAATGCAAAAGCCAATATCAAGTAATGTAATAAAATGAAATATATAATATTTTTACCTTTTAATGTATCCATTTTTCCCCCTTAAAATAAAACAACAAATCGTGATAATCTTTGCAACCTCCGTTTTAAACGAATGTGGAAGTTATTGACGTTTTGATATGATAGATCGCATTAACATCACTCCAAAAAATATAACAGCATAACAATTTTAACATAAAATTCCTATTCACTTTTTACTAATTTTTCAAACTTGAAAAATAGTCCTTTCCTTTCTTTACAACAGTTCTTTTTTATATCAAAAACAGTTTAAGAATGGAAAAGACGATCCATTCTGATCGCCTTTATTATTTATAGGGTTATAAAAATCACTTATGTTCAATAATTAAAATTGTGTTGTCTTCTATTTTAGGGATACATCTTTTAAGGTTGTAACTAGTCCTGCTTGAAGTTTCATCTACTTTAATGGCACTACAAGTTGTATGAATAATTTCTTTTTGACCAAAACCATCTCTTGTTGAGTCAATTTTCACCTTTATTGCTTCTTTATCAAAATCATAATCATAAAGTATAGGAGCACCTTCAGTTGTATACCTAACAACTCTGATACTATCCTCTATCCCTTGTTCTACATTTAGAAAAAATTCATCAAATCTTTCTTTATTTTCTAGCTCACCATGTATATCAACTATATCTTCTGGAACTTTAATATATGGAAGGGGAATATTATCAGGATACATATAAATATCTGTTGACTTTTGTTCACCCGTACAACCAGATATAAATAGAAGCCCAAGAAATAAAACGAGAAAAACGTTTATTGTTTTCAAGGTCAATCACCTCTTTTTCGATTAGTCTCGTAAAAAAGTTGTATTAGTCCTTATATTTTATCGCAATAGCTAAAGCTCCCCAATTTTTTTCTTGCTCTGGTGTATATATCTCATATGTACCATCCATCATTTCTTGCATTGTCCAACCTTCACAATCAAAATCTTGAAAAGGAATATCTTCATACATCGCTTGAAACGAATCGTATATTTTCAGATTCACAACTTGTGCTTGTAATGTTTCATCTTGTTCAGGAACTCTAGTAAATTCAATCGTATCTCCAACTTTTATCTTTCTTCTTTTCTCATCGTTTAAACGTACTTCAATCTTCTTCTTACCCTCTTTAATTGATTGAAAATACTCTCCGTACAACCCCATTTGATGTATCACTCTCACTTCCCCCTTCCCTCTTCTGCATACTCTAAAAATTTTACTAAAAAAACATAATTCATTTGTTCGCTGAAACAGTTTTATATAGATTTTTGTAAAGAAATAAAACTTCCTTCTTTGATTGATTTGGAGCTGGAGAATTTAAAATACTAAACTCAATATGAACTGTTCACCAATAGGACCAATTCTTCTAATTCCCGTATCCCGAAATCCAACTTTCAAATATAGTTGTTGAGCAGCTATATTTCTGTGATTAACCGCTAATACGATTTCTTTACAATTTGGAAATTCATTCGCAATAAAATCCCTTAGTAACAACATTGCTTTCTTCGCATAACCTTTTCCTTGTTGAGTCTGGTCTATAGATAATGCTGTTAGTAACATAGCTTTGGGATTGTCTGAGTATTCTTTCACTCTTTCAGTTGAATGCAATAAGAAGAATCCAACTGGTTCCTTATCATTAAGTATAACGATCCTTTGCTGGCCCTCTGTTACTACCTTATAATTAATTGGCAACGACGTGAATTGAACTTGCTCTTCAGGAAGTCGAAAAGAATTCAAAGTATCCATATATTCATCTGAAAAATGTCTTAATTCCAAGTAATCGATTTTCTCCATTTTATCCCTCCTATTTTCAAACTAACCTAAGAACATACGTCTGCATAAGTACATAACACATCTCTAATCTACCTCGCTTCAACAAGAAAAGGTGAATACCACTGTTAAGTTTTCGCACCCTGGTAGATTTCACAAACTACCCAAAAATTTGCGCAGCAATTCCGTATAATGTCTTGTTTCTAGGTGGCATATTAACAGAATTGAGTACCATTATTGGTGGTTGACTTACATTAACAAATCCACTTTTCTCAAGTAGCAACATAAACTCCTCATTACCTGATGGGACATCAATTCTTAGTTTCCCATGATGCTTTGAAGACAATTTATCTATTAATAATGATGCAGTTTGGAGGTCTGGTGCTACAATAGGACCTAATAGGAGATTAACTGGTCCTAAAATAGAAAGTCCATATCCCACTATTGTTCCATTATTATCTTTTACAACTAAACACTTTTCTGATTGTTTTATTCTATTCATAAGAAAACGGCTTCTTCTGTCTCCAAAGGCGTTCTCATCTAGCTTTAGTATTTCATTCATATCGACTCCACTAAAATCTTCCATGATAACAGCACTGTTATTCATCGGTTTGGAAATAGTTATATAGTTCTCACATATATATTTATGAACAGAATCAACAGTATGAAAGCCCATTTTCTCATAGAGGGGTTTTCCTTCTTCTGTTGCAATTAGCATAATAGTAGTGTCTTTAGAAACACTTTCTATACATTTCTTCGTAGTCTCTTTTCCTAACCCAAAACCTCTAAATTCTTTATTAACAATAACCATACCAATTGAAGCTAGAGAACTATCATAAGGAATTAATGCAGCACTAGAAACAATTTTTCCTTCCGCATTTTTATGTCCAAATATTTTACCTGACGACAAAACAGTCCCAATTTCTTTTTCATCATAATCCCATCCAACTGATGCAGACAGCTCGATTAATCCTGGAACATCACATTTATCAAATTGGACTAATTCTAATATTGGTTTGTTGTATGTGGCCATTAAAGTTTCTCCTTCTTACGAACAGCTTTTTAATAATCCTATGTAAAATTTCAATTAATAAAGTATATTTTATGAATACACTATAAGATAAAAAGCTCTACTCCTACCGAAAATAATGCTCTCCGTTAGAAAACTCATAAATTCTTAGTGAAAAAACATAATTCATGTGTTTGTTGAAATCCAACTTTTTTATATAGATTTATAGCAGTTTGATTGCTAGAATTGACGCAAAGATTAATAGATTCGATGCTTTCAATAGTGAAAAGCCATTTTAAAGCAACAGTTAATAGTTTTTGCCCTATTCCTTTTCCCCTCTCACTTTCATGAACAGCAAAAAATTCAATACTCGCTTCTCCATAGTCTGGCTCTGCTTCTACATAAATATAACCGGATAATTGACCGTCATTTTCGATTACGAATACTTTCCTATCATCATTTAGTCGGTTAATAATTTGTTGACCGCTATAATAAGTATTAGGAAAAGATTGATCATGCAGCTGTTTCATTTCTGTGTAAAACCTTTCCCCTAGTTCTAACATAGGAATCTCTTCTAATTCCTTCACTCTACTGCGGTTATAATTCAATATCGTTTGATCACTATGTTTATTAAATGATAGCTCTTTCGCAAGCTGAAGAACTTGTTTATTTTCTTTATTTGGAAACATACTAATAGAGTTTATTTCATCAGGAAGTAATTCTATCATTCTCTTCCATAAGCTATTAACAATGTTCCACTTGTCTTCCTTAATAAAAGGTCCCCATACTTCAGCACTATTACTCTCAAGATCCGAATCAAATCCTATAACACCAATTAATTCGCCTTCATCATACACAGTCAAAAAGCTGTTATTATAAGCAATATCTGTGATGTCTTCTCTTATTGAATGGGCAATTTCTAACCGATCTTTGCCACAATATCCAATATGAGATTGTTCGATACTGTTCAGTTCTGATATGAAACTAGCAACAATATCAACTTCGGAATCTTTCATTAGTTCTATTTTTGTCATGACCTAATCCCCCAGTTTGTGATTCGTAGTTCTCTATTACTTCAACAGTTAATGGTAAACTTGGGTTCTACTTCTTGAAGAAACTCACCATTTATCACAACCATCACTTGATTTTATCTTCTAATTCTTTCACTCTTTTCTCTAATGTTTTCGACCTTTTTTCCGCTTCATATGCGCTATAAAACGCTCCTGAAGCAAGGGCGAATGCTGCCAGAACCCAATACCAATCCACGATTTTTCCCCCTAATATTATTTTTTAATTGCATGAACTTACAACTCCAACATACTCTCCAAATTGCTCTTCACTTGCAACCATTCTTTGTCAATTATACTGTAAAACACAGTGTCTCTAAAATACCCGTCATGCATAATCATATGATTTCGATGTACCCCTTCTTTAACCCCACCAATCCGCTCAATTGCTTGTTGTGACCTAACATTTCGACTGTCTGTTTTGATTTGAACACGAATGGTACCAAGTGTTTCAAAGCAGTGTTTCAATAGAAGATATTTGCATTCTGTATTAATTCTAGTTCGCCAAACAGTTGGAGACAGCCACGTCCACCCAATTTCCAAGTTACGGTTTGGTATGGAAATGTTAAGAAAACGAGTGCTTCCCACAATTTCCCCCGAATCCTTATCGATGATAACAAAAGGGAATTCACTTCCTTGCTCTCTCGCTTGAAGTGCTCCCGTCACAAGATTTTTCATATCTTCAATCGATCGAACATTCATTGACATGTATGCCCATATATTAGGATTGTTCCCCGCCTCAAACAACTCCTGTACGTGATGAAGTTCCATAGGTTGTATCTTTACTCTATCTCCTGATAGTACTACTGGTGTTATTTCCATAATAGTTCTCTCCTTTATTAAAATACTTAAGTTGAATAACCTCACAATTTTAACGGTTGTTAAGTAATTTTCGGATGTTGTTAAATATATTTGCGAAGTTGTTAAGTAATTTTCCATTGCTGTTAAGTAAATTTGCGAAGTTGTTAAGTAATTTTCTAATGCTGTTAAGTAAATTTGAAAAGTTGTTAAGTAATTTTCCATTGCTGTTAAGTAAATTTGCGAAGTTGTTAAGTAATTTTCTAATGCTGTTAAGTAAATTTGAAAAGTTGTTAAGTAATCTTCGTTTTTTATAACTTTCTCTTCAAAACCCCTTTGCTGTTCGTTCAGACATACGAAAAGTTCCAAGTACAACAACCTTTTCTGCACTAAACATCAATGCAAATCCCCCATTTATTATTAATTCGATACTAATTCAACAAAAACAGGCACTAATCCTGCTAAGATCGGTGCCTGTTCTCGTTCTGATATTGAAAATCCCTCTACTCTAGATTCAACAGAGTCACTCATAATACCCGTTCGATTCGGGCAAATCCCTATATTCCTCTTTTGAAGATACTACCTTATGAATGTAGTCTTCTAGTTTCACTAATGCCAAAGCATCTTCCGTATAATCACAAAAACTCATGTAGGAAAAGCTTTTCGTTTCTCCATTCATTTGAATGTACCACTGAGAAATGGAAGGAGGCTCCGTTTCACACCCCTCTTCTTTTTCAAGCTCCAACTCATTCATGACACCTATCTTCATCATCTCATCATATATTGCTTGTTTTTCGTCCGAAGTGAGTGAAATATTAGCCTCGATGGTCCCATCCTCCACAAGGTCTTTCACAACAATATCTTGAAAAGTATCTATTTTTTGTTTTCCATATGTTCCATAAGTAAGACTGAAGTGAAAGTCCTCTGGCATCACTTCATTATTGTTATCTTGCATCATATGAAATTCCTCTAGCACCTCTTCACTGTTGTTATCTTGCAGCGTATTACAACCCGGAATAAATATTAAAATAATAATAAGAATTGAAAAGTGCAATATGTTCTTATGAACGTTATTCATATCAATTTCCCCCTTTAACCTTTGACGCATTCAAAGATTAAAAGTTACTCCAATTCTATTAAAAAATTTAGGTCAAGATATGTATTCTATTCTTTCTACTCCTGTTTTAACTTTTCATTGTTTTGAACATATATCTTCTTTAAAGTTATGTTAATACTAGTCAAACCTAAAAAAATAAACCATAACATAAAAAAAGTCACAATTTCTCCAGTGAAAAAGGATAAAAATCCTAAAATGATAAAACTAATCCTATACCACCAATTAAGCATACCTGGTTAACACCTCCGATTTATTCCACTTCTATTCACGCCTCAAACGCGTCCAACTATATATTCCTAACGACATTTCTAAAACATCCAAAATCTTACAAATAATAGTTTACCAATTTACATGATAATAAACAACAAAATCGGTTTAGTTTTCTCAAAATAAACACTATTGCGATTTTACAAAAACTTCCTAATGTATTATTATTTTAATAAGACAAAATATGGGAGGAAGCTAAATGGGTTATCTGATTATTTCCATTCCAGTAGAAACAATGTTTATCATTTCCCTTTCACTTTTAGTTCTAGCGTTTACCTTAAATAAAATAGTAACAAAAATAACAGGTGCACCGTTGGACACTTGGCAAATTATTGTACCGATACTAAAGGCTTTTGGGATATTTTTTCTTATTATGGGCTTACTAAAATTCTAGCAAGGAGTTAGATAATGAAAATAGTAAACTATGTAGTGATATTCATGTTCGTTTTGTTGCTTTCAGCTTGCGAGGAAACTGTTGATACAGAAATAAAAGAAGAAGTAGAAGTAAGTGAAGGCGTTTTTACTGTTGCCCATGAAACTTTCGAGCAGACTTTCGAAATTATCCCGCTATATGAGAATTTCCATGAGTACATTGAAAAAAGTGAAATAGAAGATACAAATTTGCGGTTCTTGTATTTAGAAACTGTGTTTCTCCCATCCTGGGACAAGTGTTTTAAAGATGGTGAATATCTAGATTTAATGAACAACTACATACAAAATCCTCCCACTAACATACACGACACAAAAAGAATTGTTAATGAAATGATGAATGCCAATCTTGAAGTAGTTGTGCAAGCAGCATTGAAGAAATCATCTGACATACTCCCAGGTCCTGATACTACAGTTTGTATCCTTCCCTACAATCAAAACGCTGGTGGTGTAGCATTAAATGTAGGGGCAGGGAAGATCGTCATCTTTTATAACAAACAATTTTATAATACAGAAAATACCTTAGCCGGTACAGTGGCACACGAATACCATCACAGCGTTTGGACAGATGAACATTATTCAGGTGAACCTATGACACTATTAGATTATTTAATATTTGAAGGTCGAGCGGAAAGTTTTAAACGTATCCTTTATCCAGAGGCAAGTATTTTCACCGTATCGCCACAACAAGAAGAAGCGAACTGGAATAAAATTGAGAGAGAATCGGATTCAACTAACTACGAATATAATCAACAAGTGATATTTGGAGGAGGAGGATTTCCGAGACTTTACGGTTATGCTATTGGATTTAATATAATGCAAGACTTTTTGGAGAATAATCCCGATGCAACGATTGAGGAATGGACAGCACTATCACCGGAAGAGATCTTAGAAAAAAGTAATTATGTGGATCGTTTTAGATAGATTTGGATTTTCCTATTTAAGCATAGTAAACAACAACGGTAGGACTTTACATTGTAAAGTCCTTACATACTTACGGGATAGATAAGTGGTTTATTCTTCAATTAAGGATCTATACTCTTCTACATCATCAAATTTTGGAGAAAAGTAAACAGGTGTTTTATCAATATTTTCCAATGTAATTGGTTTACCATCATTTAGTTTTTTTACGATAATTTCAAAGGAATCATCACTATTTAATGTAATTTCAAATTGTTGAATTTCTCCATTAATTTTATATACACCGTTGTCTAATTGCTCGTACGTTCCTTTATCTACTTCCCTGTTATCAATGTATTGAATAAAACTATTATCGATAGGTTGAAATGAAAGTTGAACAACATAGCCATTTACATGTTCACTTTGATAGCCACCTTTTAACACAGGATTTTTAGTAAATGCACATCCTCCTAATACTAAAGCAAAAAAAATAGCTAGAACTATCATACTTGATATACTTTTGCTCATAAAATTACCCCTTTCAAGCATTTGCTGGAACAAGGCGACTTTTCATTTGCTATTACTTTCCCGTTGTTCGAGGTTACTCGTCTTCCTTGTTTAGTATATTTATAGCTCCGATTACTAATACCACAAACAACACTACTATACTTAATCTTAGTATGTATATTTTTGTAAGAAAACTAAATATGACTATTGGAAGTCCGATCATTACTGTCATCGTAGAAAATTTTGTATAACGGATAGCTTTTGTAGACGGTTCTATTTCCCCGTTGTACATCCATCTTTTTCCGAATAATAAGCTTTCCTCAGGTTCTATATACGTCCATATTAATACACCATATAAGGGGATTAACAAAATGATGCTAAGAATTATACTAGAAATACTAATATCCATGTATCTCCCTCTTTCTTTATTTTGAAAAAAGCCAACAAAATGATTGTTGACTTTCATTGAACAATGACACTATTAATATTCACTCATACTATCATCTGGCAAATCACTCAGAAATAAAGCATCATTAAGTAGCTCGATATCAGAATGAATAGATTCTTTAAGGATTGGATCGTCACAATTATAATAATCACTCACCAATCGTTTAAGTTCTTGCACAATTAACTCGATTGGGATCACTTAAAAAAACTCCTTTATGTAGTCTTAATTAATTATTAAACAACATTGTAGCAATTGGAAGAGTTTCGACAAAATATGCAAAAATTCATTTCTCGTCCATTGACTAGTTTCTTAGTCGTACATCTAGGTTTGTCACTTCTGAGACAAAATTCTTTAAGATTACTAACCTTCAAGAAACCTCGCATTCATTCCTATTTAGGGCTTGTTGAATTATAACGGTTTCCAATTATGATCTTTTATATCAGATTTATTAGGAGATCTACCAAATTGTAAGCTTCTTTCACCTTTAGCCCAAAATTTTAGAAAATTTTGTTGGGCCTTTCTAAAGGATACATAGTTGGCACCCGTTTCATCAGGATATTTGTATTGGTATCCATCGTCTTCCCAAAAGCAAATTTCACATATTTCATATGTATTTGTTTGAAGTATATCTCTAAGTAAGTACAATCTCTTCTCTACAAAAATTAAAGCATTTCCCCTCTTGAAGAGAAACACTCTAATACTTAATTATTATTATTTTTGCTCTTCCAGTCCTCAAACTCTCCCCAGACGATGTATGCAAGCCCTATAATAAAAGCTAATAAACTAAAATTACTTAAAGTGTCGCCAACGTAATATAACATCGCTTCATATAAAGATTTGTCCCAACTAAGAACTCCCGAACCGAAGATTGAAGCACTTATATATTTGGAAGATATTAAAAATGCAGAAATTGCAATAAAAGCAACCCCGGCTCCTCTCTTTGTCATTCCACTCACCCCCATTTTGTTTGTCCGTAAAAAGTTCGGAATTTTTTTACTATTATGAAAACGATATTACGTCCCAAAGCTTCCGGAATGATTTCAAGGATTACTTAGTTTTCTTTCGTGGTAAACGGAAATTCGTAAGTTTTACTTATATTTAAAAGAATAGACCTCATATTTTGTACATCATTCCTATTAGTAAGCATGAATATTTCATTATCTTTATAATGGAATTCAAGGCTTTGCTCTTTAGTTGTATCATCTATTATTAAATATACTTTCTCTACATCTTCCCAACTGTATTTAACTTGATTTTCAAAAGGAGAATCCACAAAAATAAATCCAGCTGAATTTAAGACTGTAATTGGTTTTAATCCAAAATACATAAAACATGCCGCCAAAACGGTACAACTAAAAATGATGGCTATTTTTCGCTTGTAATAAAAGTATGCTGTAACTGAACCTATTAATAAAAACAACCAAGCTATCATAAAAAATCGATATGTAATACTTGGTGTTTCTATCATCCAAGCAGATTCTGTAGTACTCATATCAAAAAGAACTCTTTGAACAGTATAAGGAAGTAACCAGATAATTAGTGGAGATAACACTATTAAAGTAATAGTACTTACAATAAAATAATGCTTTCTTTCATAGTTCTTTTTCATAACACATCCCTCCCTTTTAATTAATACGTTGGCGTTATAAATAAGTTTCGAATTTTCTGCATTTAATACAAATAGAAAAAGAACAAGATTCAGCAATACTTGTTCTTCAACATCATTATTTTACATAATGCTTTTTAAAATCTGGGTGTATGGAAAATTTACGCCGTAAGTTCACGAGGTTTTCCCCGAAACTTCCTTCTAAAATTTCTCTATGCTCCTTCATTATTTCCATAAGATATAAATCGTGAATGACAAATTCCGTAATTGGCATGACTAGCCCTACATGCCTTGTCCATGCTGCGCGACTATCTTTCCCTAACGAGACAATACCGGCAACTACTTCGGAATCATCTGCACTAATAACAAGCCAGCGTCCACCATATTCTTCTGTAATATCTTGTCCCATATAATGTAGGTACACATTCGCAAAGTCAGAGGAGATTTCTCCATAAGCGATAATGGTTACGTTAATCCCCTTTTCTGCTGCCGCTCTTAGTTCAGGCTCCAGTTCTTCAAATTCCTCTTTCCAAACCTCTAGGAGAATTCTTTTCTTTGCAGATAATATACTTTCTTTTACCTTATCAAGAATTGCACCGCTCCCAGTGATATTCCATATATTTTCACGGTCATTTGCTGATTGCTCGAATTCCGCTAATGATTTTTCTGCTAGTTCAAAATTCTCTTCCGCTTGCTTGCGGCGATTTTTAATGAGCTCTTTTGCTGGAACAGGAGTATACTGTGGCGTATTTCCTGGACTAACGAGAATATCTCCCCGCATCGTGAGACTATCTAGCACTTCATATATTTTGGATCGTGGTACACCAGAATTTTTCGCTACTGCATATCCCGTTAATGGAGATTCCTCCAAAAGGCTCAAATACGCTTTTGCTTCATATTCTGTAAAATTTAAATTCTTTAACGTTGCGAAAATGGATTCTTTCATAAACCCTCCTGCATAAAAATAGTTGCTACCTTAGTAACTATTATTTTATCAAAAACTATTGCAAAATTCCAAACTATTCTGATATACTCAATCCAGTAGTTACATAAGTAGTCACTAACGAATAAAGAAGGGAGAAACAACATGGATAGTTTACTAACATACATATCGATTGCTGCAATGATGGTCGTTATACCAGGAGCAGATACGATGCTTCTCGTAAAAAATACGCTTAGCTACGGTCCGAAAGCTGGACGTTATACTGTACTTGGAATGGCAACAGGCCTTACTTTTTGGACGCTTATTGCAATTCTTGGTTTATCAGTTGTTATTGCTAAATCTGTCATTCTATTTAGTACCATTAAATACTTAGGAGCAGCCTACTTAATTTATTTAGGAATAAAAAGCTTTTTTGCTAAAAGCTCGCTTTCTTTAGAAGAAATTAAAGCACAAGCGAACACTCCAACCACTTCTTCAAGTCGACACAATAAAGAATCCTTTATGCAGGCGTTACTAAGCAATGTACTAAATCCAAAGACTGTTTTAGTTTATATAACTGTCATGCCTCAATTTGTCAATTTGAACGAAAATGTAAATCAGCAACTGATTGTGTTAGCATCCATCCTTACGTTCCTCGCTGTTTTATGGTTTCTAACCCTTGTTTATGTCATTGATTACGCAAAGAAATTGTTAAACAACGCCAAATTCCAGAAAGTCTTCCAAAAGTCTACTGGGTTAATTTTAGTAGGGTTTGGGGTTAAAACTGGAATATAAGGTCCGGATAAAATAAATAACACCGATCAGACTAACTGAACGGTGTTTTTGTACTTATATGCCTTCAATTGGGCACTGAGTTCTTTTTTCGTATTACTATTTATAATTTATAACCACCATTTTCCCTGGGGAATTAAAATAGTATTAAGTTCAAAATTACTTTCAAACCAGTCTTTTATTAGTGTTCGTTTTACAAGGTACTCAGAAGCAGAATGTGATACACCGATAAGTGACATCGAGGTGTTCCTATCGTAATCTTTCATCTTTCATCTTTTCATATTTCATTCTTCCATAATCATTATCAATATGACAATGTATTTCACCTGTAATATACGCTTGCACACCTTTTTCTTCTGCTTCTTTCATCCATTCGACTTTATCACCACACCCAGCAACGATAGCAATTTTTCTAATATTATTTAAACGTTTCCCCTCAAAATCTACATAAGGTAGTTCAAAGATTTCTTTCAACTGTTGTTCTAATGCGTCAGTATTTGTCTCTTCGATGTTACAAACTAAAACAAGATTATTTCCACTATCGTCTTGTAAAAAACACTCAACAATCTCAGCTTTTAATGCTTTTACAATTGCAACACTTGTGCCCAATTGTTTATGATAGTCTAAAGGTATATGACACGTGTGAACGGATAAGTTTTTTTCCATTATTTTTCTTATAAACTCTTCTTTAATTGGAACAAATCCTCTTCCCCATTTACCATGAGGATCTCCACATTCCATAAGCAACGGATGGTGCATAAATAATAAATCACCTTCATGACTTTCTTTTATAAACCTTTCTAGTACATCGTCAGTAGGAAAAACAGCTAAAAAGACATTGTTTATTTCTGGAGCACCTCTCAACATTAGCCCATTAAACAGTTCAGTAAAATCCTTTTCAAACTCACTTTTCCAATGAAAATTTAGTCGGTCATACACATCTGGAATAAACCTGCTAAAACTAGGATCCTTACCAAAAGCTTTTATATCAAACTCTTTATCTAGCTCTTTAACAACTATTTCTAGATGCACCATAATTCAACTCTCCTCTTAGTGGCCCCTTTATCCAAATATTACTTTTCCAAAGCTTTTCTTATATTTATAATATTGTTTGGATTACTAGCCCATTGACTCATAAGCTCCATCTGTTTGAGCTTCAAATCGTGAAACGGTTCTTCTACCATTTCCACTTCATTGAACCTTTCATCAAATACATTCGCTTCCTTAAGCTTTTTATAACCACCGAATCCTACATCGTCATTTAGCAACCAAACAACTTTTTTAATATGTGCAAATAAAATACCACCCGTACACATCGGACACGGTTCTAAAGAAGTGTAAATAGTGTATTTTTCTCGACTAATTTTTGCGTTTAGTATCGCTTGACCAGCATTTCTAATCGCATTAATTTCAGCATGAGACGTGGCATCTTGATTGGGAAATACTTGGTTTCTCCCTTTAGCGATTACATTATAATGTTCATCGACAATTACTGCTCCTACTGGATATGTATTTTCAGATAAAGCTTGTTCTGCTTCTTCTAACGCTAATTCTAAATAATATCGATCTTTATCTATATTCATTATTTCTTATCCTATTCTCCTAATATATCTTCTTCACGTACCCCATAAAATTCCGCAAGTTTTTTTAGTAATTCTTCATCTATTTCCTGCTTATTTCTCTCTATCGCACTCATCTTTTGTACGGAGACACCCATTTCCTTTGCAACTAATTTTTGTGTGTAATTTCGTTCATACCTTAGCATTTTTAAGTTATAGCCAACCGTGTTAATCATAACTGTCCTTCCTTCTCGCTGTTTATGTTGAATATCTAATTATGTATCTTTAAAAGAAAGCGCAAACCAACGTTCTTTCATCTGAATTTTTTCACCATTTCTTTGAAAATGGAATCTAGCTAAATTGTCATCTTTTTGTATATGAGGAACTTCCCAGAATACAGTTACTTTATTCACATTATAATTCGCTAGTTCGTTCGCAAGCTGGTCACTATAAATTTCTATCATTTGTTTCGTTTCATCGATGTTCGGATTCTCATATTTCAGGTGAGATGTCACAATATAACTACCATCTTTTAAACTCTCGTCTTCCATTACCTCTATATGACCAACAGATGTTTTAACCATATCTTCTTCAATAACTTGATTTACTCCTTGCTTAATTTCTTGGGATGCAGCTGAATCTTTCATACCAAAATTGATTATAGAAGTGAAAGCAACTGTTAAAAAAAGAAGAACAATCATGAAAGGTAATGCTAGTTTTTTAATATCCCCTCTATACAAAATTCTCTCTCCTTTTGTAGGTAAAATTGACCGCATTGATGTAAATTAAAAGAGTGGTACAGAAAATTCTACTAGTTTTATACATTAATTGTATTAAACATCATACCTCATCCTCCTACAAAAGTCCTAAAATATTCCTAGAAGAATATTTCTTTTTAATAGTAAAAGGTTAGTTAGGTTAATAATCGGATCGAACAAAGCAAAAGAGTCGTTTTTAATATAGGTGGATGACATAAGGAGTATTATGATGAACAATTGAAGTAAAAAAATCACACCCTCCAATCCGGGCTAATCAGCTCAAATGGGAGGGTGTGAAACATAGACATGTAGACTAATAGTAATTTTAAAAAACAGTAGTTATATTGATTTGATTTTGTTTAATTAGATCGATTAGAGGAATACCTTCTATATTTGTTGATTCTATTAGAGTTATATAATTATTGCTAATCCCACTGCTTATCCTCGCTTTTCCATCCCATATAGCTCTTCCTTCTGATGAATTAGAAATAAAATATTCGTTCTCTTTATAAACAAATTCAATTTCTCTTCCTTGTTCTAGATAAAATAACAGATGTTCATAGCTAATATTCTCACCTGCAGGAACATCATTATAATTTAATTGATCATCCATTAAAATTTTCCTTTCTCAATGTCCAGGGTGTACTCATGTCATTTTGCATCTTCACACCAAAATCATTTAACTATTTCCATTTTTAAAGTAATACAGCAAAGCACCTATCGTCATTCCTAAAGAAAAACCTACTCCAATTCCAGCAATTTGAATAAAAGAGTTACCTATCATCATCCCAATCGTACTTAATATCGAGCCACCAAATAATCCAGAAACCATTCCGTACACTAAATAGTTTTCTAATTTACGATTTTTATTTTCTTTATTATTTTGCATCTCTCTCCCCCTAACTTAAATTCTATTTTTGTTAACTATAAACCGCTTCTATTAAAGAGCCGATGAACATTAAAATAAAAAAGCTAAATGTCATAATTATATTTAATATTATTGCAACTTTGCTTTTTCCGAGGTATCCAAATATAATCCCAATTGGATTGATGATAAAAGTTAGAAGCCAATAGCCATACCCGTACTGAAACAAAAAGTTAGGTATCCACGTTGCAATTCCTATTAAAAAACAGAGGAAGGATAAAATAATAAACAGCTTTCTATTATTCATATGCACCTTATTCTATCCTCTCTTTCAGTAGCAATTATTTTGTTTCTTGTTTCGGCCTTAAAAATAACGATTTATCGATAACCGAGGATAATTCTATTTGAGGATATTCACGTTGGATAAGCTCATATACGTCTCCAATTATGACTTCTAATTCTTTTACGGAATTGGAAGGGTGATCCAGAAAGATGGAATCTAACCGATTTACTATATTTTCTGGGGTAATATTCATTGATTGTAGTGATTGTTTTTGCCATTTAAATGCAGGATGATGCACGTATTGCCGATTTAAACCGAATAACATTCCCATCACATTTGTCTGAACATCTACCATTACTTTATAGAGCATTAACCAATCTTTCCGGTTGAGCAGTGCCTCGCGATTATTCCATCTGTTTCCTAAATGAATATATTCTTCTATCATTGCTATACTTAGTTCTACTGGGTAGTTATTTACTTTTTCCTTCATATTTTTATTCACTAAATCTCCACTCAGTGAAACTCCATCGTGAACCGTTGCTACGATACATTGCTTATCTAAATCCGTGTCAAATGATATTGTGACATCATCTATTATCTTGTTTATTGTATGTGTTAAGAAATTACTTATTTCTAATTTAACCCCTTCAGTTGTATACGTTTCAGACCATTCTTCATCTTCGAATGGGTGAAAGTCGATAATATCTCCTTTTACCTTTTTGATTGGAGTTCTCCTATCCTCATCTGATGGTCGTTCTTTCCAAAAAACGAACAATTCAACATCGGAATACTTATCCTCCCAATTCCTTGATACAGAACCTCCTAGTAAAACAGCTTCAACTTTTGGATTAATCTTATATATTTTTGCTATCTCGGCTGCTAAATTTTTTAAATGCATAACCCTTTCCCCTTTCAATAATTGAAACACTAACTCAATTGGATTATACTGTCAATATTTTCATATTTCTTTCTGAGCGGCAACTTTGATTCCTTACTATATAGTAACTAAAAAAACCACAAAGAGAATATGATCTATGCACTCTCTTTACGGTATGTTTTCGTTGTATATAAAGAAGGTTGGTCATGGTGACAGGTCACTACCTACCAAATAATGGATGGACAAGGGACCTGTCCCTATGTCCACACCTCTGTCCACAACTATCCTACATTTGTTCCTTTAGTTTGGACATTTATTTCAGCTTTTTTTGCTCTTCGAGACCAGACTACTACTGGAACGAGTAACAAGGATAAAATTCCACCAACTAAGGATAAGGTTGTGTAACTTGAGCCAGCGACGACCATTCCGGATAGTGCTCCCCCACCAGCACCGGATAGTGCAATTAAAACATCTACTTTACCTTGCGTTTTGGCTCGTGTTGAAAATTCAGTGGAGTCAACAATAAGTGCAGTCCCGCTGATTAAACCAAAATTCCAACCTAATCCTAGTAATGACAGAGCAATTATTAGAAGGACCATTGAATCTCCAGGTGCAAAAGCTCCCACTAATCCAGCTAGAAGCAATGTAGTACCAGCAGCAATGGCCATTACAGTACGCCCCAATTTATCTACTAGAAATCCTGTAACGAGTGAAGGGAGATACATTGCCCCTATATGAAAACCAATAACAAGTCCTACTGCCCCTAAGCCATGACCATGATGTTGCATATGAACTGGGGTCATCGTCATTATTGCCACCATTACGATTTGAGTAAGAACCATAATAGTCGCACCGACGATAACACCTCTTTTATTTTCCACTTGGTCAAATGAAACTGTTTGCACATTCACATTTTGTTCTCGTTTAGATGATTCTATCATTCTAGCAATAATTAACGGATCTGGGCGAAGCATGATGTAAAGGACAAGACCTGCTAGAATATATGCTACACCCGATAAAATGAAAGGTCCAGCAAGTGATGGAACTCCAATTGATACAGCAATATTCCCCATGACATTTACTAAGTTTGGACCAGCAACTGCACCAAATGTGGTAAACACCATCGTAAGACTTATAGCTTTTGCTCGCTGTTTACTAGTTGCTAAGTCCGTACCAGCATAACGAGCTTGTAAATTAGTAGCGGTCCCTGAACCATAAATAAACAGGGAAATAAATAATAGAAATACACTATTAATTATTGCTGCAATAATAACTCCAATTGCTCCAAGTCCACCTACTATAAAACCAGCTGCTAGTCCCGTCCTACGACCATAACGTTGCGAAAGTCTTCCTACGACTAAGGCCGCCGCTGCGGATCCTAACGTAAATAAAGCCGTAGGCAGTCCAGCAAATGCATCTGTTCCAAGCATCTGCTGTGCAAGAATAGCCCCAACGGTAATACCAGCTGCTAATCCTGCCCCACCAAAAATCTGTGAAATACTCACAATTATTAACGTTCGTTTATATAACATCCTTTGTTTTTCTTCAGAATCTATGTAACTCTTATTTAATTGAAAAGACTTACCAGCCATTAGTTAGGACCTCAATTCATCTATTATTGTGGACAGAGGGACAGGTCCCGTGTCCCACCAAAAAATGGATGAAAAAGGAACCCTCTGTCTACTTTTTCTAAGTATATCAGTTGCTGTTATTCTAGTCAGCCTATTCTTTTCTTTTATAGATTTCAACGTACACAAATAAATGGACAAAGAAACCTTTGTCCACATTACCCTTTTCGGTCTGCTATTTTTGGAGGCTGCTCCATCCATTCTCTTTCAATCATTAAGTTCAAACCATCTTCCACAAAAGCGCCAGTTTTAGTAATAAAACTTGCATACATGGCACTAATATCTCTTCGCATAGTGGTGGATAATCCCGCACCATACCCAGAAAGACCTAGACCAGAAAGAATGCCGATAACATATAACATAAACTGTTCAGAAAAAGGTGCCACCGTAGACTTTGTTAAGTTTTGATCCGAAGACATTCCGAGAGGCACATCATTTTCTTCCAAAATATCATATATAGTTGTTGATATCTGCTTACATAATTGCTTCCCTCTTAGAAAGAAATTTTGTATTTCGCGATCTTGCGTTACTTGTGAAAATCCAGTACATATGACTTTTCCCATATTATTTTGATTGGCATTAGCGCTAAATGAGTAACTTCCATTGCTAATAATGGTCGCTTTCTTCCGAACCAGCCCGTCAGAATACTTTCTTTATTAATAAAATCCACGTCCGATGGATAATTCATAGACGGCATTCTTATATAAATCCCTTTTTCTTGCATACAATTTACAACCTTGTTATAACTATCTGATATCATCAATGAATTTCTTAAACATTTTCCTTATATCTTCCCTAGCCGAAATGGTAAGGTTCGCTGTATGTGTAGCAACTCCAAATTGACTCATTTGTAAAACAGATTGTATGTAAAACACGTCCGAAAACAGCTTTGGTGCATGAGAGACAACATGTTTTTCCACTTTAAACCCAGTAGGAATAACAATTTTTTCTTTTGTAAATAACTGTTCTAGTTCAGTTTCGTGTTTTCGGGCTAATTGATTAGACTCCTTCAAAATTGCAAGAATATCGGGATCATCACAAGTTTCTAAAAAGTGAGCCATGAAACAAATGACAACATTTATATTCATATAAGAGGTCCAAAGGGCAGCAATTTCTGCACTTGTTAATTTAACAATTTCGGATTTTTCGCTCAATACATAATACCTCCTTTTTCTTAACTTATCCCTTTTATGTAATTATATTCTCTGATAAAAATAGTGTATCTAGCACAATTTAAGTGAACTTGTGCCGACCAACTCTGGTTATTTATCAACGAATTCGATTTATTTATCACCGAGCTCGATTTATTTATCAATAACCGGTTTTTATTTATCACCGAACTCCATTTATTTATCAACGACCGCTTTTTATCACCGAGCTCGATTTATTTATCAACGACCGCTTTTTATTTATCAGCGAACTCCATTTATTTATCAACGACCGCTTTTTATTTTTCACCGAACTCACTTTATTTATCAACAACCGTATTTTATTTATCACCGAACTCACTTTATTTATCAACGACCGCTTTTTATTTTTCACCGAATTCGATTTATTTAATAAGAGAAACAGGTCACTCGTCCACCAAAAAAAGGATGAACAAGAAATACCTTGTCCATCCTTTTTCATCTTACCTAGTAATCCATACGATTCTTGCTTTAGAATCCCAATGTGTTTTCGCTTGAGTAGTTTCGTTTACTGTTCGTAACGAAGCATACACTCGAGAATTAATTGTTTGAGGTGCATGTGTTATTTTTACTTTTTTCCCGTTAACCGTAGCGTTTCGATTGTTTACGTCCATTATTGCATTGGAACGCTTGTCTTTAATTGTTATTCTGTTCGTTTTTTTATTCCATTGATAGCTCATTTTAAAATTATCTGCTACCCCTTTTAATGGAACGTACAGTGTATTATTACGAACTAATGCATTTCCTTGCATATTTGCAACTCTTCCATTTATAACAACTGTTATATGATCTTTGTTAGATAGCTTTTGATTAATTGTTAGTAAATTAACGTGTATAAAGCCTCGAACGGATCCTGCCTGAACTTGATAAAACTCACCAGTTCTACCTAATATATTTACGTTTTGATTTCTTTTTGCTTTTCCAACAATCGTAGATGAAGTTGATGCTGACTTCCTAATGTTTGCTACATTAACGTTCACTTTCCCTGTAACACGCGTACCAACAGCAGCTACTGAAGGTGTTTTCGGCTTAGCTTGTACAGTTGCAGGTGGCGTAGTAACTTTTGGTGGCGCTGGTTGAGCTACTGGTTGACTCGCTACCGGTTGCTCTTTCGGTTGAGCTATTGGCTCACTTGTAGCTGGTTGCTCTTTCGGTTGACTAACTTGCTCTGGAGCAGGCTCTGTTACAACTGGTTGAACAGTTTGTTGCGTAGCTTTAGCTAGAATGTGTTGTACGTTTGCACTTACAGTTTGACCTGACGAATTTTTTGCTTCTATCGTATAAGAATAAGTACCATTAGGGACAGAAGTGACTGTCCAAAACTGGGCAAGGTCCCCGGCCTTTCTCGTAACATCACGAATGAGTGTCGTAACAACTTTATTTGCCGAATCTCGCACTGTAATTGTTACAGGTGCATCTTGATTTAAGGAGTATCTAATAATTATTTGGTCATTTTTAGCGTCATATTCAACGCGCTCGTTTGTTATTTGGAGTGGTGTCACTTGCTCTTGAACATTACTTACTGGGTGTGCTGCATATTGGATAACTGGCGTTAATGTTGTTCCAGGAAAATAAAATTGCAGTATTTCTGCAACCTTAAATCCACGATCCGCCATTCCTTTTGCACCCCATTGGCTCATACCAACACCATGGCCCCACCCTCGACCATTCACTACGATGGAAGTATTGGTTTCTCTTACACTGTCTACTAAATAACTGCGGATTAAATTAATTCCAATCATTGCACGAATTCGTTGTGCTGATGTGTTTTTAAATTCAACAGTATGGAGTCTAATCGTACCATCTGTATTTCTTACAAAATCTTTCGTAGCAAGGGAGCGAACAAAGAAATGAACAGTAATATCGCCATTTCTAACACGTCCACCTGATGTTAGTTGATCGGAAAATTTCATCGTTGGAATCGAGACGATTTTAATTTCTGTATTGGAGTATCCATTGTTATACAGCCACGTTTTAATATTGTTTGGTATCGTAGTGTCACGTTCTCTCGTTTGCGACCACCACGTTTCAGGAGTTGATAAGTTTAAATTGGATGTGTCAATTTGTGTTTTATTAATGGTGAAATTCCAAGCATCTATTGAATCATACGGGTCGTCTTTTATTGGCAAATAAGAAAGACTTGTCCCGCCCCAAACGTTTGCATTTGATTCCGTTTTTCCACCGTTACTGGAAGAGTAAACTGCAGAAATGTATCTTCCGTTATGCATTAATGTTTGGCCGGTTGTTTCATTAACAGCTCTAGTGCTATTTGCATGCCAAGCGTACCCAGCATACACTTGGAAATTAATTGTATCGTCAATCACTTTATTTCCTTGCATTGCTACATACGTACGGGCAGCAACTGCTTGTGCCTTTAATGCTTCTACATTCCATGAAGCTGGCATTTCAGATGGAACAACCCCTTTAAGGTAGTCTTCCACTGGGATTGTGTTTATTGGTCTTACAAAAGAACCTTCCGCAACAAAACGGATCGTTCCTAAATAAGGACGATTGTTAATGCGAATACGATGTTCTTCATTGTATATACTAGGAACAAACGAAAATTCGTTAAACGTGTGAATGCGAGTAGTGCCTTCCATAAGGACAAGCGAACCACCCTCATTTCTTAAGCGATACGTTTTTCCGTTCTCAATTTGAATATTATTATTTAAAACATAGTTGCCTGTGAAATTAATGGTAAGCTCATGAACGTTACCTAAATAGTTTACTAATTTAACGGAAACATTAGGTTGTTGAGTAGTTTGTGCACTTGCGTGGAAGTTTTGTATAGGAAAACTTGAAAAAGCTAATAATAAAATTAATAGAATCGAAGTTACTTTTTTCAATTCATTTCCCCCAAAAAGTAAATTACTAGTGTGCCTAGCAACATAATATTAATAACTTTTTAGGGTAATAGATAGTGGATGTTTATGGGATTTTTAAGGTGATTAATTCATCCCAACAAACTATTACTTTTTCGGCATAAATAAACCAGGATTTAACTCCCCACTCTCGATGACAATAGCAGTTAGCCCAACATCCGTTTTCGTTTCATGCCACTCGTCTTTCTCCCAAAAAACCGCATCTCCAGGCACAACTTTAAAATACTCTTCTTTACCATTGCGTACATAACCTTCTCCACCTACTACGAGCAACAACTGCGGGACTACTGCCTGATGATAACCGACTATTCCGTCTCGGTCTAAGTGCATACATCCTATATTTGCTTTCATATTCGTTTGTATAATACGAGCCATAATAAAGTGCGAATTGAATTGCGTTATTTCTTTACCATTTTCTTTGTTGAATGCGTAAAATTCCATAAAATCCTCCTGAAAAAATAGTCCACTAATAATCCAATTATAAACGATTAATTCTAAAATGGAGAGTATTTATCCCAATATTCTGATATTGTGTTAAAATAACCAAGTGACCTTATACCCTAATCTAAAAATAAGGGAGAGATATACTTGAGATAATACCCTCTAGATATTATGGTGGAAATGTTGCTGGAATACTTCGAAATTAACACGTTGGAAAATGAGTATTTTCGAATGAATGCATTAAGCAATTTAATCGACTTTGGCTTACTGGAAGACATCCCTCTTTTAGCAAAAGAAATAAAACGCCAACAAGGAGAAATTTTACTTGATCCAATAAGAACATTAAACTCCGAAGCTGCTAAACAATTAGAATTGTGGCTAGAGTTTGTTTAAAATGGGTCAGAGGGATGGGTCAACAGTTGGATAAACACTGTCTCTCTGTCGATTTAAATCAATAATTACATAGTATGAATCAAAAAATGGTTGTATCCGAGCAATTATTTAACAACCTCGTATTTTTATTTATCACCGAACTCGATTTATTTATCACCGACCGCTTTTTGTTTATCACTGAACTCGTTTTATTTATCACCGACCGCTTTTTATTTATCACCGAACGCCTTTTATTTATCACCGAACCCGCTTTATTTATCAACGAACGCTTTTTATTTATCACCGAACTCATTGAATAGAGAAATAGATTCTCGTCCCTACCTATGTTCATTCAACCGATAAAAAATATTCACAGCCACTTCACATTCTCTTTATATACTAAAAAACGAAATGAATGATAAGGAGATCCTCGCCCCGTTTACAAGTTATACAGTGTACCAATAGTAAAAAGTATTAATAATCGTACAATCGATGAGGTTAACTTATTATTTAAAATCCAATAATTAATAGTAGGAAATTTTAGGAGGAATTAAGGATGAAACGAATTATTACAATAGCAACAACTGTTTTGCTAGTATTGACGATGTCAAAAATGGTGCTAGCTCATTCACATTTTGTAGGCTCCAACCCTTCAGATGGAGAAGTACTCACAGAGTCCTTACAAGAAATTGTTCTTGAATTTGACGGAAATATTGAACAAGGTAGCTACATTGACCTAGCAACTACTGCGGGAGAAACGGTTGAGGTTCAGGACCATATTATTGAAGAAAATATGTTAACTGGTACACTAGCATCTCCACTTGAAAATGGCGATTACGATGTTAATTGGAGCGTTATTAGCGCAGACGGTCATCCGTTAGAAGGTTCTTTTTCCTTTACAGTAAATGCCCCAGTTGCAGAACCTGAAGTGGAAGAGCAAGAAGAAATAACAGAAGATCCAGCAGAAACGCCGGAAACAACTGATGAGGCAACAGACCAAGATGTTGCAGAAACAGAAGAAGAGATTGCTGCTGACGAAGCAAACGAGGGTTCTTCTTCTATGATGATTATTCTAATTGTACTTTTAGTAGCTATTATTGCTGGTGGATTCTTTTTTCTCGCTAAAAAAAGGAAATAATAGATGAGTTTCCTAAACATTATTAGTCAGGTTCTTTTATACTTTTCGGTATCGGTTTTAGTGGGAAGCTTTATCCTTTTACTAGTCCCTAACCGATACCGTCCTGACATTCATTTTTCAAAGCGCCTCATGCTTATTAGTGCCATTTTCATACCAGTTTGTGCTTTCTTTTCAGTATTAGATATCGTACTTTATATCGCTCCACGCCTGGGACTGATGGAATCCTTTACACTAGTACTGACTTCTTACACAGTCGGAGTTGCCTGGAGCTTCACTTTACTAGCATCTATATTTTTAGTGCTTTTCATTATTTTTACGTATTCTACTGAAAAGAAAAGTTTTGCTTATATCGGTACACTTTTAACTCTCGGGATTATTTTAACAGTCGCTTGGTCTAGCCACGCTGGCGCTATGCAACCGAGCTTAGGAATTATTAGTGATTTTATTCACTTACTAGCTGCAAGCGTTTGGGTTGGGATTTTGCTTATTATCGCTCTGTTTTCTAAAAATAATCAAAATTGGCTTGCATTTTTGGACTGGTTTTCTCTTGTGGCGTTTGGCTGTTTGACAGCTACTTTTTTAAGTGGGATCGTAATGTCGGATATTCTAACGGATGGATATGTAAAGTCGTGGACAATTTCTTACGGGCAAGGATTGTTAGTGAAGCATTTATTTCTATTGCCAGTTCTTTTCTATGCACTCATAAATGGGGTTATTGTAAAATATAAACTGAGAAAAGATGATAGGTTCAATCCACTTCCATGGGTTCGTTTAGAAAGTTTACTCTTATTCATCATATTTGCAATAACGGCTGTCTATACACAACAAGCGCCTCAAGTAAGCTCGTTAACGAATGAAACGATTTCACCCCTGTTTCGTTTATTTCACGGAACAATCATCGATGGGGTTCAATCAGTCGGCTTTGCTGTAAATGCTTATACAGTTTGTTTCTTTTTTATAGCCCTATTATTTTTGGGATTAATGATTTTAACATACAAGAAAGCATCCCATCTAGCATCTTTCTTTTTTAGTTGCTTATTTGTATTAAGTGCTTACATTATGTTAATGGTTTCAGTTGTATTACGTTAAATGGTGGGACAGAGGGACAGATACCGTGGACAGAGGGACAGGTTCCGCGTCCCACCAAAAAATGGTATTCTCTCCCTCTGTCTACTATAATTCAATCTGCTTAATAATTTTTGCAGGATTTCCGCCAACTACCACGTTGTCTGGTATGTCCTTCGTGACGACTGCACCGGATGCAATTACGACGTTGTCTCCTACTGTAATTCCAGGATTGATAACTGCATTTCCGCCAATCCATACATTGTTTCCAAATTTGATTGGTTTTGCATATTCTTTCCCTGTATTTCGTTCAACTGGATGCAGTGGATGGGTTGCTGTGTAGATCTGTACCCCTGGTGCAAGCATACAATTATCCCCGAACCGTACTTCACAAACATCTAATATTGTACAGTCAAAGTTCGCAAAAAAGTTCTCACCTACGTGTGTATTGTATCCGTAGTCAAAACGGATATTAGGCTCCATATAAACATTTTCTCCTGTGGATCCGAGTAACTCCTTCAATAACTGTGTACGCTTTTCCGCTTCCGTCTCTAATGTTTGATTGTAAATCCTAACTTTACGCCTTGCTTCCTCACGCTCTTTTAATAAAATAGGGTCAGCAGGATCATACATTTCTCCAGCCAACATTTTTTGCTTTTCGCTTTTCATTTGATCGTTTCATCCCTTCGAAGTTCATGATAGCGGTGCAAAAACTTGTATGTACAGGATAACAGACTCATTCAGCTAAGGTAAAGTTGTCCAATTCTGTAAAACAAGGAAAACTAATTGATTCTATGTATGAACGGAGATTTTACTAACACTGAACTCGGTTTATTTATCAACGACCAGCGTTTATTTATCACCGAACCCGGTTTATTTATCACCGAACCCAGTTTATTTATCAACGACCACCGTTTATTTATCACCGAACCCGTTTTATTTATCAACGACCGGCTTTTATTTATCACCGAACTCCATCCTCGCTATTTTATAAATGGCGAGAGAAAAACTTAAACCTCCCATAAAGTTTGCTCTTATATTTTTCCAGTTTATTGATCTTCCTAAATGTTAGAAATGAGGCTATAACAACTAGTACTAGTAGCCATTCGTGACCTTCTCGTTCATTGTCAATAATGTTATGCACCATTCCTCCCCCTTTCTTCATGTGAACAAACATTTAATCTTCACTTTCTAGTCGACTTAAAATTTTTTGAATATCTTTCTGATAGTCGGTATCGATGTTGTAATGTTGATCTCCTTTTTCAAAACGATTTTCGCTAAAGTTAAACCAATAATCTTCCGTACTTTTATCTCCAAACTTTACTTCCACCTTATATTCGAAGCTATCTTCTATATAATCGATCTGCTCTGCACTTTCAATCACCTTACTTATTACTTGCTTTTCCGGAGCCTCAAAATACTCTATTAAAGAGTCATTTGTACTGGAATCAAAAATTTCAATAGATGACACTTCTTTTTCATGAATAGAAGCTGGATAAAAAGCACCATTATTTTCTTGGCTGCAACCAGCGATAATAGAAATCATAAACATAATAAAACAGTATCTTTTCACGAATCCTTCACCTCACTGTTAAAAAATAGATTCTCGGAAATTAATTTCCCGCACCAGCTCTAGTCTTTTGACTAGGGCTTTTTTATTGTTACACCCCCAAACGAGGATACGAACAAATTTTCCGCCTTGGCAAACGTGCGTTCCTCTTATAATTGAGTATAGGCATTTTTTAGTACCAATTATAGGGGGAATTCTTATGTTGAATAATGTTCGAAATCATGAAGCATATCTAAAATTTGTAGTTGACCAACTAACTATTCACTACCATAGTAAAGAGTTTTTAAAGGACTTTTACTCTAACCAAATTGTTTGGTGTTCCTTAATAGATTTAACGGATACAGCCAGCCTAATGGAAAATCGATATTCCTCTAACCCAAGAGGTAGAAAGCCGCGTAACCCATGTGATATGCTTCGAAGTTTATTGCTTATGCACTTCCAAAAAGAAACTAGTGTAGATAAATGGGTTTTTACCTTAAAAACGAATCTCATCTTTGCCATTCTTAGTGGGTTTTCACCGGATGATGTTCCTGGTGTTGGGACGTTTTATGACTTTTTTAAGCGCCTTTGGATTCATTCATCTCCGCATCTTTCTAAACGTAGTAAACGGAAGCTTAAAAAGCCTAGAAAAAAGGAAAGAAAAATCAAAAGCTGGACCCTAAAAATCCAAGTATATTGAGAAAACTGGTTGATCGCGCCTTAAAAAACAAGGAAATTCAGTATACTTCGAAGGCGCATGATCAGCTGCAGATTCTCTTTCAATCCCTTTTCATAATCAAATCTGCAAGAACTGGATTATTAGGTGATACACAAGCGCTTAGTATTTTAGCTGACGGCACTCCTGTTAAAACCGGTGGTCGACATTACGGAAAATTTCTCTGTGACTGCCGGAAACAAGGGAATTGGAAGTGCCAATGTAAACGACAATTCGCCGATCCAGATGCCGATTGGGGCTGGGATAGTTCTATAGAAAAGTACTATTTTGGACGAAATCTATTTATGATAACTGCCTCAGATAGTCCGTATAATTTACCGATTTATCCTAGAATGTATCAGGCCAGTAAGCATGATTCCGTCTTGTTTGTAAGTACCTATCATGAACTTTTACACTGGTATCTGGATTGGAAATTCAGCGAAGTCATTTTGGACTCTGCTTTCGATGCTTTTCCAATCTATCAAATGTTAGAACACTATGATGTGTCTGCCATTATTGATCTTAATGCTAGACGTTCTAAACAGATCACTTACAATGAAATGGATATTAATTTAGACGGTGTACCTATCTGACCCATCGGACGAAAAATGCTTGATTGGGGAGTAGATAAAAAACGATATCGACGTAAATGGCGGTGTCCAGCTGTAGTCGGGAAATGGCAATGTCCAACCCCCTGTTCAGAATCAACCGGGAGAACCTTTTACACATCAACAAAGGATAATCCCCGTCTTTTTCCTCGGGTCAAACGTGACAGTAAGGAATGGTATAAGCGCTACTCCTTACGAACTGGGGTCGAGCGTTGTATCAAACGTCAAAAGATTGATTATCAATTAGAGGATTAAAGAGGGCTTAGTTCTAGGCATTGGAATATAAGGTCATATATCATCGGCATGTGCCAGCATGCCGATGCGTGGATAAAGGAAACAAAAAAGAAGAATTATTCAACTCTTCACCCAACCATCAAAGGGTTTTTGTCCTTATAAATCCATGTTAAAACACATTTTTTAAAAAATTCACAATAGATGGATTATTTGGCATGCATTTTTTTGAAAATGGTTATGAAAATTCCAACACTACCTCTTAAATTCCGCTTTCATCCCCCAAAAGACACAGGAGCCTTTATTAAATTTCCGAGTCTCTATTAAATGTTATTTCGACAAAAGGAGATAAATTCCTTTGAAAAAAGCACCCTCAAAGGATGCTAATGACTTATTAAAAAAGGAGTGTATAGTAGGGTTTTCATATTGAACTATTTATAGTATTATTTTAAACTATTAATTTCTTTTCTGTATTTTGCTTTAGCTTGATTATGGATACCTATAATCTTTTCTTTATCATGTTTAACCTTTTCTGCAGTTTCTAAAGGTATTTTCCCATAATTGACTGCGCCGATAATATAAACTCCTGGATCCGACTTACTTTCATCTAAATAAAGAATAAACTTTTTATTTTCTTCTAATGCTTCATAATCCTCATATTGAAACGTTGTTGTAACTCCAAGGGCGTTTTTTTGAGAAGCACTCAGTTCTAGCACCTTTATTACATCACTACTCTTTAATTCTTTATTAGTTTTATTATTTATTACTTTACTAATTTTAAAATCTGCAATACTATATGCATCTATAATCCTATCTACTTCTGGATCCTCTGTTATAATTGTTTCACTTGTTTTTATTTTTTTCCCAATTACTACAAGTTGTGTTTCATTCTCCATATGAGCAAAATCATCATAAGGAATTGTCTTTCCATGAATAATAATCTTTTTATCTGGCGAGAGACTATTAAATGTATAAATTCCACCAAAAGTAATTGGTAATAATAGCAATAATAATATAATCTTCTTATACCTCATAATTTTCCTCTACCTCCTATATAATGCTTCGAGACCATTGTAATCATCTACATACGGCATATGGGTACCATTAAATCCTTCTGATACCATAACAGATTGTTTTGTGTCTTCATGACCCAATCCCAAAGCATGACCATATTCATGTACAGCAGTTTCATTTTTATTACTGTGACTCAAACCATCAAATCCTCTCCAAAAATATATATCTACTGGGGGTTGGTTTTTTTGCACATAATAAAAAGCTGTAGCTACAGTTCTCCCTCTGTCTGTATTAGAATACCGCCATACAACATTTGACTGTATTTTTGAGGTACTTCTAGAAGATTGAACTACAGGAGAATAATTCCAAGTATTCCCACCAGTAACTGCATATCCACCATAGTTTTTATTTAGGACTGAGGAATCAATGTAATACCTTAGAGCAGTTGGATGTTGAAAGCTATTCCCCTGTAATACATAAGCATTTACTGAAGATAAAGGGGCTAATAATAATAATAAACAGATTAAAGCTAATATTGACTTTTTGTACTTCAATTAAATTTACCTCCTATTAAAATAGTTAAAAAAGAAAACCCTTCCAAAACAATAACATACATTAAACATATTGTTAATATATACCTAGTAAATTTTTTCCATAATTTTAATAGATTTATTTTAATGGAATGTTTCATGAAATTCATTTATGATTTATTACGCCGTTTATTGTTTCAATCTGTAGTGATAAAAAGTGCTCTTCCACAAATTCAAGAAAAGCGCCTTTCGATATATTTCGTTAATACCATATTAGCACCTTTAAAACCAAATGCTCTGCCTTCTCTCTGCCATAAGTCTGACAATTATCTGCCTTTATTCATAATTTTAAAGAATTTTGTATCCAATTTAGAGTCATAGTCTTGTAGCTCTTTTATTTTTTCGCTAATATCGGAAACTAACTTAACCTTTAATTGCTCCAGTTTTAAATAAGACTCCTCTGTTAATAGAGGAGTCCAACCAACTTGATGAACATTTTGATATTCTTTATATAATTCCACTTGTTCAAAATAAACTTTAAAGGTTTTTTCAAGATCAACAATTGAGTTGTAAACAACTCCATCAACATTAGTAGCCGTTATTTTAAGTTCACGAAGAAACTTGCTTAAATCATATTCGTTTGGACCAAAATTATAAGATACATATGAATGATCTTCCCTATTAATCTTTGTTAAATTATCTATAATAGTATCTAAACTCTGTTTCTTCTTAGGAAATTCTATTATATATCTATCGTTAGCCTGTTTTTTTAAAGTCCATCTTACTCCCATAAGAGTTAGTCCTCCTCCAATTATTGAACCAATGAAAGCTAAGACTCCAGCTGTCATTGTGGGATTATCAGGAAAAAGTAAGTCAATTAACCCTAGAAATACTGTAATGTTTATTACTAACAAACAACCAATAGCAATATATTCCCTTAATTTTGTTGACACTATCATAACCTCCAATATTCAAATAACAACTTAAAAGACATCCACTAAGGGATGTCCTTATCCTTTGTAAATTTCAATTTTTAAAATAAATGCTAGCTTATAAAATATTCTACCTTTAAGTCTATAATACCTTCTTTCACTCATCCCTAATTCATTATAAATCTCATAATCATAAACCTCATCCTCTTCCAGGTACCGTTTAATAATTAACTCCCTCTCCCTAGTTCCTAAACGATTAACAGCTCTTCTAATCCGTTCGATATACTCTAACCTTTCACGTTCTAGATCTACTCTTTCAATAGCCACTTGTTCAGTGGAGGAATAAAATGCATTGGTGTTTGAAGGTGGAATTAATGAGTAGGAAGCTGTTATTCTAGGAATCTTCTCTTCCGGAACAGATAGTAAATAAAAACGATACTTTTCGAGCGAATTCTCTACAGCTTTTTTAGTTGCTTCACGGTCAATTTCAGGTAAATTAAAGGATAATTGTGCCACCAAGATTCCTCCCTTATGGTAAAATAAGAATAGGTCGGTCAGGAGAAATCCTGGCTTTTTTATTTTGGTATAGTAGGTTCGTTTCCTTCAATCATAGTTACAAGACTTATTAAATCCTCATTAAGTTTTTCAGGATGTAACTCATAATCCCGTCTTCTTGGTTTAGTATCATATTGATTACCTTTACTTTAATTTCGGTTAATTCTAGTTTGTTAACCCCATCCATGTTTCAGTTCTGTCGGAGGTATCGGAATTTGTTTGATAAAGTAAGGATTCTTCCAATTTAGGAGAATAGTAGTTAGAAATAAAATGAGAGTCTCGGATGACGTAGTCGTTAATTCCGTCATTAGCCATTTTTTGAACAGTTACCTCGTAAAATTCACGAGGTTCGGCATCCTTAGCAACTACATTTAGATAATCACCTTGATGATAACCAATTTTTGCAATTGGGGCCGCAATCTTCACTCCTGGAATTTGTCTAATAATCTCTAAATCTTCTATGGTGATTCCCCCGTACCCAGCTAAAATATGGGACAGAGGGACAGGTTCCGCGTCCCACCAAAAAATGGTATTCCCTCGCTCTGTCCACTATATTTCAATCTGCTTAATAATTTTTGCAGGATTTCCGCCAACTACCACGTTGTCTGGTATGTCTTTCGTGACGACTGCACCGGATGCAATAACGACGTTGTCTCCTACCGTAATTCCAGGATTGATGACTGCATTTCCGCCAATCCACACATTGTTTCCAAATTTGATCGGTTTTGCGTATTCTTTTCCTGTATTTCGTTCTACTGGATGCAAGGGATGTGTTGCTGTGTAGATCTGTACCCCTGGTGCAAGCATACAATTATCTCCGAACCGAACTTCACAAACATCTAATATCGTACAGTCAAAGTTCGCAAAAAAGTTCTCACCTACGTGTGTATTGTAACCGTAGTCAAAACGGATATTAGGCTCCATATAAACATTTTCTCCTGTGGATCCGAGTAACTCCTTCAATATCTGTGTACGCTTTTCCGCTTCCGTTTCTAACGTTTGATTGTAGATTCTAACTTTGCGCCTTGCTTCCTCACGCTCTTTTAATAAAATAGGGTCAGCAGGATCATACATTTCTCCAGCCAACATTTTTTCCTTTTCGCTTTTCATTTGATTGTTTTCCCTTCATTTAAATACCAATTGTATACACATGATAACAAACACACTGAGAGAAGTTAAATTTTTCCGATTCCGTATAAAAATTTAGTGAGGTATAACTAATTATGTTAAAAAAATATGGATTTATTAGTTAGCTATCCCTAATTTTCATAGAATACAATCGGGCAAAAAGTGGTTTTAGCAATATTGAGGACTGGCAAGCATGGAAAATGCTTTGCAAATGGACATTTAATATAAGCGTGGAGCTTCTTATTTAACATAGTGTTGAGTTTATTTAACAAGTTTGAGATTTTATTTAACAGCTTTCAGATTTTACTTAACAGCTTTGAATATTTATTTAACAACTTTCAGATTTTACTTAACAACTTTGAAAATTTATTTAACAACTACGACCATTTATTTATCACTGACCTCGTTTTATTTATCACCGAACCCAGTTTATTTATCAACGACCAACGTTTATTTATCACCGAACCCGTTTTATTTATCAACGACCACCGTTTATTTATCAACGAACTCCATCCTCGCTATTTTATAAATGGCGAGAAAAATATTTAAACTTCCCATAAAGTTTGCTCTTATACTTTTCCACTTTATTGATCTTCCTAAATGTTAGAAATGAGGCTATAACAACTAGTACTAATAGCCATTCGTGACCTTCTCGTTCATTGTCAATAATGTTATGCACCGTTCATCCCCCTCTCTTCATGTGAACAAACATTTAATCTTCACCTTCTAGTCGACTTAAAATTTTTTGAATATCTTTTTGATAGTCGGCATCGATGTTGTAATGTTGATTTCCTATTTTAAAAAGACTTTCGCTAAAGTTAAACCAATAATCTTCCGTACTTTTATCCCCGTACTTTACTTCCACCTTATAATCGAAGTTATCTCCTATATAATCGAATGGCTCTGCACTTTCAATCGCCTGACTTATTACTTGCTTTTCCGGTGCCTCAAAATACTCAATTAAAAATTCATTTGTATCGGCATCAAAAATTTCAATAGAAGCCACTTCTTTTTCATGAATAGAAGCTGGATAAAAAGCACCATTAGTTTCTTGACTGCAACCAGCAATAATAAACATCAAAATCATTATAAAATAAGATTTCTTCACGTACTTCTCCACCTCCCATTAAAAAAATCACTTTTCTATGTCCTCTAAAAATCTTTCCGGTTCGTCCATTCGGCATACGATCCTTTTTATGAACTTCTTCTTTCCAAACATTCCGGTCATTTCAACTGGTTCGTGTAACATAATCTCGTATTGTGGAGAATCTATGTTTAATAATGAGTAATACATATCACTCGGAACTTTCTCGCCAAGATCCAATGCTTTCGCTTTACTTATTTTCGCGATATTCGTTAAGTCGAAATCTATAGAACTCTGAAAACCTAAACGAATAATGAGTCGGCCGTTACTCATTTCGTGTGGCATATGTTTTACAGAATTATATAAACCTACTAAATACAATAATCCATAAATATTTAATGCAGTGAGAATCCAAGCAGCGACTTCACTCCATTTTTGTAACAAAAAATGAAATAACATTCCTTCTCCAAAAATGAGAATACCGAATACGATGACAATCGTTTTAATTTGTGATGATATATGATACGTATACTGTGCAGAAGACTGCTTTTTTCCCTTTTGAAACCATACAAATAAAGAGAAATAAAGAACATACAGCTCCTGACGCACAACATTAGATAAAAATTGGTTTCCAAGCTTGGTGCTTATTTCTTCACTCAGTCTTTCAATGAAACCTTGTTCTGAATGGCGGTTGTTGCTCACCTTTTTCAGGAGAGAAGTAATGATAAAACTAACTAGGAAAATCTCCACAATGATGAAAATCCAAATGAACTGTGGAAAATAAGTTCTACTAATTAAAATTGTGATAAATAAAATGAAAACAACTATTAGGTTTCTAATAATACAACCCACCAGTGCAATTTAATAGTTTCAACTATACAATCCGTTCCATATCACTAAAAACAATGGACAACGGAACCTTTTTCTATCTTACTTTCAACACTTCTTCCCTTACTATTCTTCCATCAAGGAAATGGATTACTCGATCTGCTCTGTAGGCAATTTCTTTATCATGGGTAATTAAGACGATGGTAACACCGTCTTCTTGGTGAATCCTCTCAAGTAACGAAATAATATTCTCCCCATTGGTTGAATCTAAGTTTCCAGTTGGCTCATCTGCTAAAATAAGTTTAGGGTTTGTGACGAGCGCTCTCGCAATCGCGACTCGTTGTTGCTCCCCACCAGATAGTTTACTAGGTAAATGGTTCATCCGGTGAGACAAACCTACTCTAGTTAATGCTTCTTCTGCTTTTTTTCTAGTATCCCTTTTACCAAAGAAGTTTAACAAAGGCATCATGACATTTTCTAACGCGGTGGCAGAAGATAAAAGCTGAAACTGCTGAAAGATGAATCCGACTTTTTCTAGTCTAATTTTTGCTAACTGGGAATCTTTTAATTGATGAATTGGCTCGTTATCAAGGAAGATTTGACCACTGCTAATCTCCTCTAATCCCCCAACTGTATGGAGCAATGTTGATTTTCCTGAACCAGATGGACCTATTATCGTAATAAACTCACCTGCCTCCACCGTTAATGATATATCTTTTAAAACTTCTAATTTTTCCTCACCGTTACCATACGCCTTACAAACGTTTTCGATTCTGATCACTTCATTCCCTCCCTTTTATGCTGCATGTTGGTCGCGCACCATCCCTCTCAATGATATTGTCCCTGTAAGGATGATGATGGAAAATAGTAGTAAAAACAGTGTAACAAAACTTGCGTAAAGCGCTATCGAGACAGGAACAGACATAGTTGTAAAAGCTACAATGGTCACTACCGCACCCCCAACACCTAGAAGAGAACCTATTAATCCAATGAGTGCAACTTCCAAGCATAAAAATAGCTGAATTCGAGTTAAAGACCATCCGATTGAACGCATAATTAATAGTTCTTTTTTCCGATCTGTCACATTCAAAAATAAAAGGAAGAACACACATAAAATTGTCAAGATGAGACCACCGATAAGAAATAGCTTTTGATAAGGTGCCATATGAAGATTAATTGCTTCTCCTAACACACTTAAAAATAAAAATTGTTCCATACTACTTTGGGCTGCCAAATATAAAACGCCAACATATAAAGTAAGTCCAATTGTACCTACTAGAAGGCCGAACCGCAGTGGCTTTCTTACCATTTGGTGCAAAACGTATGAACCTAAGCCTCTAATCGGTAACAATGAACGTGATTTCTGACTCATTACTTCTCCAGCTAATCCATAACGTGGTGAGTTTTTTATAGATTTACTACTCCCAGACCAATAGCCGAGCCCAATCATAAGGAAAAAAGCAATCCAAATCAGAAAGAAAAATTGCGTAGATAGAATGTCCATATAAAGATTCACTAAAAACATAAAACTAGTTGAAACCGTTGCAAGAATTGTTATTTCAAGACATAAAAGTAAAAGGATTCTTTTTCTTGACCATCCGAACGAACGTAGTATTGAAAATTCAACTGAACGCTTTAACAAACTATGAGTGATAACCGTGTAAATAAAGACGAAGCCAATTAAAAACAAATAAAGAAAGAGCCATTTATTCGCTTCATCTAACCGTTGCTCGATGCTCCAGCTTACTCCTTGTCTCTGCCAAACTTCCTCTACTACCCCAACTTCATTTGCACCTGTTCCTTCCAAATGCACATGAATTTTTTCACCAACAGACCCAAGCATTATTTCAACATGGTGACCTGTTTTATCGATAATTTCGGTAGCAACTTGTTCAATGATCCTTTGACTTTCCTCAGTACGTTTCTCGACGCCATCCACCAATACACGAATAGATGACAATGGGGGATCATCTTTATAATAGAGCCTTAATGCACTTAAAGAAGTTAGTAAATCGGGTGCTCCTGTATAGTAAGCATATTTTAAAGGAAGTGGCTTAAGTTGCGTCGGATTTAGCGACTCCCCTGCCCCGTCCATAAAAGCTACACTATGATGAGGCGTATAAATATCTAACGGTTCTCCTTCCTTCCAGACAGGATTAAAATTAGATTGAACTTTTGTAGCATCATAAAAACCTACAATATTAGCAGCAACTAAGCTATCATGATCCTCTCCATATTTTTGACGATAACTAGGAAAGTCGATTGAGAATTCTGCTATCGAGGGAGGATTAAATTGTTTAGCAAAAACAGTCGGTATACTGTTTTCTTCTTGCGTAATTATTTCATAGGAGAGTTGCCCATATTTATAGAAGCTTGATAATGTTGCGCCATATGAATAAAGCTCCTTTGTAATTTCATCTTTACTGACATGTAACACCCCGTTAACATTGCGCCACTCTGGGGATAGTGTCTCTAATTCAAGGGAAACAATTTCTGTTTGCGGAAGTGATTGCAAGTAAGCATCTACACCGTTCTGGAGGTCGGCTTCCGTTACTTCATCTGGTGTTTCAAATCGCTTAATGGAAATAGACTCGCGATAATCATACAATTGGCTATTCAAGGCAAGAAAGGAAACCTCGGGCATAATACCACTGTTGTTAACACTCTTTAAGACACTTAAACCTTCCTCAGTACTATCATGAAAGGAAAATAATTGCTCTTCAGCTTCAGGATCAATGGCTACAACTAGTAGCTCATTTGGATAACGAAGCAGTTCTGTCGGAGGTATTCGAATCTGGTACCATTCTGGTAAATTCCTCTCCTGATTAAATTTTTGATAGAGAAGAGATTCTTCAAACTCTGGAGAATAGTAGTTAGTTATATAATGTGAGTCCTGAATGATATAGTCGTTAATTCCGTCATTAGCCATTTTTTGAACATTTACCTCATAAAATTCACCAGGTTCGGCATCCTTAGCAACTACATTAAGATAATCACCTTGATGGTAACCAACTTTTGCAATTGGGGCCGCAATCTTCACTCCTGGAATTTGTCTAATGATCTCTAAATCTTCTATGGTGATTCCCCCGTACCCAGCTATACTGGACTGAGGTGGCACCCATCCATCTCCTAGAACATTGTTACCTTTTACTTCCTCAGGGAGAACTAGAATGTCATAGTGGTATCTCCAATTTGCTTCTAAATCGGTTCGTGCTTGCAAGTTCATCCGATCCGTTACGGCAAGCGACCCGATAAATCCAGTTCCTATTAATAATAAAATAAGAATAACTACAACAAACATTTTCCATCTCTCATAGAATGAGGCTTTTAAATAGTGGAGCAAGGTAAATCCTCCTTTTTGGACAAGCTTAAAAACTATTAAATATATATGAAGGAAAGCAGTATAATTTTCCCATCCGTTGTTAATTATACTTAATTTTATGAATCACATCACTATTTTTTTAAATATTTGAAAAATTTATCAAGTACGCCAGCATACGAACAAGGGACCTTTGCCCACAAAAAAACAGGCGGAGGTAAGTCTCTGCCTGTTGAAATTCCTTCCATGATACCTTCAAATCGATGTAATCTTCACTAATCTAGTTTCCCAATCAGTTTATACTCAGCCTTTACCATCTCATATTGAATTTTGTATTCCTGACCGATTTCAAACGCATTACAAAAATCGTTTGCTGTATTTTCGAACTCACTATCAAAATGATATTCTATTCCTGTCTCTTCCGCAGTTACCGTACATCTGTTTAGCCCCATATGCTCGTATACGGAAACGTTTTCCACCACGATAAGTGCTTCCCCTTTGTAGGAAGGGCGGTTTTCGTATAGCATCATAGCACCTATGACGATACTTAATCCGATTAGTAATGATACCACTCCTTGCTTTCTTTCCATTTTTACAAAAAGAAAAAATAGTCCAGCACCGATAAAGCCAATCCCAACCATAAATAAAATAAGTCCAAAGATATACAAAAAGTTCCCAAAATAGAACGGTGTTTGCAACGTCTCACTTGCATTTTCTCCAGAAATAGCTGAATGGTTTTCAGTAGAAAAAATACTATTAAGTAACAGGAACAAGGCTATTAAAATAGGTGGGACAAAAAGTACTGTTTTTGGCAATCTAAACAAAACATTTTTGCTTTTCACATCCGTGTTTCTTAAAACATTTTCTATTTTCGCTGTCGTTTGATCATCCATATTTAAGTCTGGTCTTTTCTTTAAAGGAGTAAGAACATCTCTTTTATTTCGATTTATCATACATCACTACTCCTTCCTCATCAGTAGAAATGTAGCTGCTTATTTTTTTCAATGCTCGATGATAATTCACCTTTACTTTCGATTCACTCCACCCTAGTATTTCGGCTGTTTCTTTAGTCGAGAATTCTTTCAATCCTCTAAGAATAATAACTTGTCGATAATCGTTTTTCAGAGAGTTTAATGCCTCTTGGATTACCTTCCAATCTACGTTTCTTTCTACATTAAATTCAGGTGAAGGCACAAATGTAGATTTCTCGTTTGTCCATTTAAATGGAAGAAGCCGACGTATTTTTTTCTTTCGGTAAAAATCAACCGTAGTATTTTTTGCTATAGACATAATCCACGTTCGAACACTGGAATCACCTTTGAAGGTACTTATACTTTTCAACGCCTTCACAAAAATATCTTGCGTTAAATCTTGAGCATCTTCCACATTGTTTACAAAATAAAGACAGTAATGGTATACATCTTGGTGGTATGGATGATAAACGTCTCTAATGAAGGATTCTTTTTGTTTTTCATTCAATCATTTTCCCTCCTTCTATATTTGTAGTAATTTATAGTCGTATGAGTAGGGAATCGGTTACAACTTTTTGTAAACTTTTTATTTTCATATAAAAAAGGCGATGCAGGTTGAGGTCGCCCTAATTTTTTTATGAAAGTTTACTTCTCGGGCTAACCTCTCTTGTTTTTTGCCCAACCGAGCCGCTTTTTCGGCCAACTGAACTCGCTTTTACGCCAACACTGTCACTTTTTCGGCCAACTGAACTCGCTTTTACGCCAACTGAACATCAGTCCAACAATTGTACCATAATCATAGTTCCAGCTACCGGTGTTTGGACCCAAAAATGTAAATCTTTTCAACTCTATGTAGTTTGTTTATATTAATCTTAGTACTACATAAAGCAAAAAAGACCAAACAGTGCTGGAACACTATTTGGCCAGTTTTCTTCAAGCGGAGGCTTTTATAAGGGTAACCCCCTATCTATGCCATCTTGGTAATTACCATACTCGACTCGGCATCCACCCATCCGTCCACATTAGTTGCTTATATATACGTTGTATGTTCTATTCGCAAATGCTGCGTACTCAGCGCGGGTGACGGCTTTTGCAGGCTCGAATTTCGCATAAAAGTTTACTTCTCCGTCTTTTAACTTATATTCCATATTGTCGGCAAAATAATCTTCTGCCGAAAGGATGTTTAGTTCGAATGCAAGTTGCACGTATCCTCTTAAATTTGGTGTGAAAGATGCACTATCTTCAATAACAATTTTTTGATCGCCATAGTATACAACGAACGGCTCTGATTCTAATTTTACACTTCTAGCATTCGCTTCGTTTTCTAATCCTAAGCTTTGGACTAAAGAATATGCAACTTCTTCTCTTGTTACTTCCTTGTTCGCAGAGAACTTAGATCCATCCGTTAACATAACAGGTTGTTGTTGGATAGAGGGGTCTTTTAATGCTCCCCCTCTAGCAGATACAGATTCCGCAAAGGAAAGCAGCGCCGAATTTTTTAAATCTTGGAACGATTGAGAACCGTCCACTGGTAAACTTTGACGAATCCCCATACCCATTACTAATAATTTTGCAAGCTCTCCACGTGATACTGCTGCATCTGGTTGATAGTTCCCATCTTTGTTCCCGTCTACTAGTCTATTATGAACGGCCATAATAATAGAGTCTTGGTAGCGGTGGCCAGCAATATCGTTTAAGCCTGTGTAACCTTTGGACTCTCTTGTCGTGACTACGCCATTGACCGTTTCAGGTAACGCTATTCCGATTGGATTTACCGTATCACCACGTAATCCACGTATTTCAATCGTCCATGTTCCAGCTACCGGGGATGGGACAATGACCGTTCTATCGTAATAAAGTGCAAAAAGTAAGGAAATACCAGAGCTATACTCTTTCCCAGTTGGGTCAATTAATACTAAGTTAATTGGGTTACCACTTCCAGCAAAGCCTTGACCATAAACGGTTACACCGATTTCCGTTAAGCCTTCCTTCACTTCAAATGGTATACTCCCATTTGTTGCTGGGTCGTACGGAATCGAAATATCCTGTCTCTTCACATCTAAATCTATGCTACTGTTGAACGTTTGATTAACATTTAACGTTTTACCGTATTCACGACCGTTAAATGCTACATCGACCGCTGCAAAAGCATTCACATATCCAGCTCCTACTTCCCACGAAGCTTTCCCAGGAATATTTGTTGCTGTTTGCTGTAGAATTGCTTTCACTTCATCTGGACTTAAATTAGGGTTTGCATCTAGCATTAGCGCAACAATTCCAGCTACATGCGGAGCAGCCATCGATGTACCACTAGCCGTAGTATAGTATGGTAAATGAGCTGTTTCAATTAATTCTGCATCTTTTTGGGCACCTAACGGAGTTAATGCATCTACTGCACGTGTAGAAATAATATCTACCCCTGGAGCCGTAACTGTCGGGCGATCTTCCCAAGTAAATTCTTGTCCATCTACTACAACCGTTCCACCTTTTCCTTCTACACCACGAGAAGAGAAGCTAGCTAGATTTCCAGCTTTATCGCCAGCAGCGACTGTAATGACCCAAGGAGCTTTTTTAAAGTTACCGGTGATAGTACTTTCAGCTGGACCAGAGTTACCTGCGGAAAATACGACGACAATTCCTCGATCATATAATTTCTTTGTAGCAACGTTTGTAGGATGGCTTGGATCAAAATCAGAACCAACATCACCCGTACTACCGAAGGAGTTCGTGATAACTCGAATATCATATTCATACTGGTGTGTTAACGCATAATCAAATCCACCTAACGTATCCAAAATAAATATTCCAGCTCCAGATCCATATCCTACTAAACTAGCTCCTGGTGCAACACCAGCATGCTTGCCGCTAGACATTACACCGTTTCCTGCAACCGTACCTGCAACATGTGTACCGTGAGATGCAGTATCTGTGTTTGGCACATTTTCCGTATACGTAATTGGTAGTAGACTGGTCTGTGCATTAAGGTTCGTAGTCCCTAAAACATTTTGAATAGTTTTTCTTCCATATTCTAAGTCTTTGTGCGTTCCATCAATACCACTATCATTAACTAAAACGGTTACACCTTTACCTGAAACAGGCATGCCTCCGTTTGCTTTTCTAAACGCATCCTCTGTTTGCACTTTGCGTGCACCTGTTAGATTTGTTGCATCATAGTTTTCATATTCTAGTTTCTCGTTGAAATAGAGCGAACGAACTTGAGGTAGAGCAGCTAATTCCGACACTTGTGTGGGAGTTGCAATAACCCCTGCAATTGGTAGAGATTGAAACGAAACACCTTTCTTAATCCCAAGCTTGCCTAACAATTCATTATGGCGCGCTGTTGGTGCTTCGTCTCCCCAAAACGTCACAATAACCTCCACTTCGCTTGCCGATTTTAACGCCTTTGTCAGCAGAGGATCTACCACCGTTTCGACTTGCGTGTTTAATGGTAAATCACTAAACGCGGAAGCTAACTTATTAGTCAACGAATTAACTGTCCCTGTTAATGCGGATACTGGCATACTAGTAAATACGAGAAGAAATGTTAAAATTATTGCCGTCAAACTATACCTTTTTACTCTCATTACCTTTCCCCCTTAACACCATTTTTCATAATGTGTAGAACATTCTAACAATTAAATGGTACCAAGAAAAAAGAAGGGAAATAAGGCTTATTTTTAAAATAACCCAAAGGATATAGAAGGACTAGTCTTATGTATATATGCGACTACATATAATTACTAGTTGGCAAGTCTGTTTTCTACCAAAAAAAGGAACCCGTCCCTCTGTCCACCCCAGAACGGGAAAGCCCACTTCTTTTGGTGTGGGATGAAAGCGATGTCGAACAAGGTATGTCTTCGGACATATCAAGTGTTCGATTTTTTGTTGCGAACATGCGTTCCTGTATGGTAAAATATATCTATAGGAGGTGAGTGCGTTGGCTAAATCTAAAACTCCAAGCTATGTTCTAACGTTAAGAATAAAAACTGAAATACACCAAGAGCATAAATTATCTAAGCGATTCGAGTTATCCAGGGGCATGTATAATGCATGCTTAAGAGAATTACTTAAAAGATATACAGCTTTAAAACAATCAAAAAAGTATCGAGTTGTTTGTAAGATGGAGAAGGGAAAAAAGCGAAATAAGCTATTTTCAGAGTTGAATAAGGAGTTTGGATTAGCCGAGTATTCGCTTCATGAGTTTGTGAAACCGATGCAACATGAATTTAAAAAGAATATAGATTCATTTACCAGCCAAAAAATTGCCACAAGAGCTTTCAAAGCTTTTGAAAAATTAATGTACAAACAAGGGAAGAAAGTGCATTTCAAGAAGTGCGGCGAAATGTATTCCGTCGAAGGGAAGTCTAATTCAACAGGTATCAGATACAAGGATGGCAATATATTTTGGAACGGTCTAGTTCTTAGAACAATCGTTAAAAAGAAAGACGACTATGCCCACCTTGCGCTAGAAGACAAAATAAAATTTGTTAGAATTAAAAGAGAATGGATTAAGAATAAATATGTATACTACGCTCAATTAGTACTCGAAGGAACGCCTCCGAAAAAGTACAATACCAAAGGGATGAAAAATAATAGTTCTACTCAGAAAAGAGTAGGTATTGATATAGGGACTTCTACTGTGGCAGTCTGTTCTGAAACAAAAGTTATGCTGACGGAGCTTGCGCCTAGTGTTATTGATTTAGATAAACAGATAAGGATTATCCAAAGAAGTATGGACAGAAGTAAAAGAGCAAGCAATCCATTAAAATATAAAAAAGACGGCACGATTGATACTAGCAATAAAGACAAATGGCTCTTTTCAAAACGATATATGAGAAAAAAGAGCCAATTAAAAGAGTTGCAGAGGCTGAATAGAGCTAAAAGAAAACAGGATCATGAAACGCTAGCTAACTCCATCATTGCTTTAGGTGACGTTGTATTTGTCGAAACCATGAGTTTTAAGGGACTTCAAAGAAGAGCGAAAGAAACAACGGTGAATGAAAAAGGCAAATTCAATAAAAAGAAAAGGTTCGGAAGAACGATCAGCAATCGAGCACCTGCGATGTTACTAAGGATTATAGAACGCAAACTTAAATACAAAGGCTTAAGATTAAATAAAGTAAATACAACACTTACAAAAGCAAGTCAATATAATCATTTCACTAATACATATGAAAAGAAAAAACTTCACGAAAGATGGAACAACTTTGGTTTCTGTAAAATACAACGAGATTTATATTCAGCTTTTCTATTAATGAACTGCAAGGAAAGCTTGGATGAAATAGATAGAGATCTGTGTGAACAACACTTCCATAAATTTAGAAAAATGCACGACTTAGAAATAACAAGGATGAAAACGAAAGAAAAATCCTCCGTTAGAATGGATATATAAAAAACTTATTATCGGTTTAGATATGAGCCGAAACAACCGCTAATAGAAACAGAGGTTTCTTTGGTTGTAAAAGTCTAATTGAACATATATGAGTTCCTTTGTGTTGTAACTAGAAGACTAATTATTCTTCCGGTGAGAGCATTGGAGAAGTATATAAGTAAATTAGAACCCCACTCCTTTAGGTGTGGCAGTATCAGTAATCCCACCTTGGAATTTTACTGTTCCATGACCAATAATAATAATGCCTAACACTACTCTTAATAATAATGCACTAATACCTTGTTGATTTTTCATTTACGTTTCCTCCAAAGAAGTTTTTTATTTAACTAAAAAAATATTATTCATATTTGAAAACTAAAAGAGGAAAAAAAGAGAAAATATCCCGATATTTTGTTTCCTCATAAGAATATTTATTCTTTATAAGATAACAAATTAGATTATTAACTGTAAATAGTTTTTGCTTAGAAATATGTTCCTAACAGAATTTTTTTCGCAACTCCGGTCACAAACTGGATTTTAATTGAATACAACCACAAGCCCTAGGTCAAAAGGATGGTTCCACCTTTTCAACTCATTAAAAATTAGTTATACTATTGTTAATACTGCATAAAGTAAAAAAGACCAAACAGTGCTGGAACACTATTTGGTCGTTCAATAGTCGCAGGTCCCTTCAAGGGGGCGGCTTTTGGAAGCGAACCCACTCACTTTGCCGTCAAGCTCAAGGGTGGGTTATTTTCTGTCTACATACGAGATGATGGACACGATCAAACCGGCAAATGAAATCATTAGCGCTAACGTTTGAAATGTCGTCATCATAAGCACCACCCCCTTTCGATGGGGTAATGCCGACCACCCTTGAGTTTCCCTAACGGACTATTGCGAAACTATTATAGCATAAAACAGAACGCCTGTTCTATTGATTGGTAAAAATAATAGGTCATTAATAGAAAAAACTTCGCGTCAACCACTCTCTAATCACTAAACTATCCCTTCAATCATTTCAATAATTTCACCTAAACTACTTTTATGCATACCGTTTATTCGAAAATGATGGTTTTCAAATTGACTGCTTTCTGTCACTCTGTTTGGTACGATCACACAGTTCAATCCTGCTGCAATAGCGGCTTTTGTGCCATTAGGAGAATCTTCGAAGGCAATTGCTTCTGATGGAAGAATATTAAAATGTTGAATAACATTATTGTATAGTGCTGGATCAGGCTTTACTTTTTCCACATCATCCTTCGTTTGAATAACATCGAAGTAATGTAACAATTGAAGCTCCTCTAAAAAATGTGTAACCCACTTGCGGTCCGAGCTTGACGCCAAGCCAATTTTCAACCGTCGCTCTTTAGCAGCTTGAAGAAAATCTTCTACTCCTTCTCGAGCTACAGGTGTCCCTAATTTAGTCTTATGTAGCGCTCTAGCCTTTTCCCTTAAATCATCTATTGATATATTTACGCCCGATTTTTCCAAGAGGAAATGAAAAATCTCAGGTCCGTCTGTCCCGATGTACGTCCCATATTCAGCTACTGGAATGTCACGATCAGTTTTACCTAATACTTCACAGAAACTTTCATACCAAGCATACTCTGTATCGATGATTAATCCGTCAAAATCAAAAATAATCGCCTTTATCATATGCTATTCCCTCCTATTTTTAATACCGGTTATTCACCTGTCTTGGCCGTCCACTTCAAGACAAATAACCCCTTTTCGATGATTAGGGGTACTTGCCAGTTAAAACTCTTGATTAGAATCGTCTTCCATATCAACATCAATATTAAATTTCACCTTACTAGCCAATAAGTAATATAAAGAATAATGGACAGGTATATTGTTCACATCGATAATTACTTTGCCAATTTGAATAACAGGTTCCATCCGAGAAACTTCTAGCAATTCACTAATTTCTTGTGAAGGGTGTAAAAATTCGAGTTCTTTCTTCGCACACTTGAACTGGACTCCATACTCATTTTTCACAATTTGGAATGTAGAAACGTTCTCTTCCATTTTGTCTTGAATTCCTGGGTAAAGATCTAACGGAAAATAGGAATAATCAACACTAAACGCACTATTCGTATCCTTGATTAGACGGACAAGCTTTAATACTTCAAACGGTTCTTCACGCTGAAACAATTTCATTAGCTGTTCATCAGCCTCTTCCACCGTTTTAGAAAGTGTTTTTTTCGTAATCGTCGTTTTCCCTAACCACTTTCCGTTCGTAAACCCATTTAAATCTAGCATATGGATTTGCTGCTTCGTGTTTTTGACGAACGTACCTTTCCCGTGTAGGATCTCAATTACTCCTTCATTTTCGAGCTCCTTTAACGCTCTTCGAATGGTAATTCTACTAGTCTCAAAAATTTCACATAGCTCATTCTCATTTGGTAATTTCTCATTAGGTGGAAATTGACCAGACTTTATCATTTCTTTAATATTTATCATCACTTGTTCGTACAAAAATCCAGGTTTCACTGCATTCTCTATTTTTTTCTTCATAACCGTACCTCAACTTCGTGGTATTTTCTCCTATAATTATACAGAATTATTTGCAGAAAAACCTTAAATTTCGAAAAATATGAATGATTATTCACTCTATTTCTTTCGGATATCCCCAGCCACCATAAAACGTACATGTTTCACTTGCTCGTTCTGCCGCAAAATGGAGCGCGTCCTTTATCTCTTCTCCATTAAGAAATGCTGTTAGAAAACCAGCTATAAAACTATCTCCAGCTCCCATTGTGTCCACAACATTCGTTTCAACCGGCTCTTGGTAATAACGTTCACCTTTATATAGAAATAGTGCAGGTTTTGATCCTCTCGTAAACCCAGCTACCTCTAAATCATATTTTTCTACTTTCGTAATGAAATCTTCTAACTGTTCCTCCGATAAATCAGAAGCAGAAAAGAAACCAAAAGAAATGTGCGGACATACTTTTTCTAAATAAGCCTCTTCTAATCTAGTAGAAAAATCAAACGACACCTTTGTTTGCTCCGCAATAAGAGGGAGCTCCTCTTCTAAGGATGAATAACAGCTAGAATGACAAACATCAAACTGCCTTACATACTCTAACTCTTCCGCTAACAACTTAATTTTCACCTTATGTTGAACGGTATTTTTAGGTCCACCTACGAAAACTCGGTCTCCGTCTTCCGTTAAGTTCACTTTCGGTTGACCACTAATTCCTTCGACTACTCTTGTTCTATCAAACGCGACTCCCTCTTCTGTTAGTGCATACTTCAAATGTTGCGCTTTATCGTCTGTTGCGAAGTTGCCGATATAACTCGTTTCCTCTGCACCAGAACGTTTACAATTTACTAATACGTTTACGCAATTCCCACCTGGATAATATTTTCCTTGATCTAAATAACAATCTACAACATTATCTCCGATTGCAATAATTTTCATCTTTTATACCCCTCTCTCTATCTCTTACCCTTTTACAGATCCTTCTGATAATCCTCTTACTAAATATTTTTGAAGCATAATTAACAGCACAATCATCGGAATAGAAGAAATAACCATTCCAGCGAGGAGAACACCCCAGTCTGTTCGAAGCGCATCCCGGAAGTTCATCAGTCCAGAAGGAATTGTTTTTAGTGCATCAGAATCAATAAAAATCGTTGCAAATAAAAACTCATTCCAAGCGAAAAACGCTGTCAATACGATCGTTGTAATTAATATAGGTCTTGCCATCGGTAAATAAATTTTCGTATAAATTCCCCAATCGCTACAACCGTCAATAACAGCAGACTCTTCTAACTCTTTCGGTATACTTAAAAAGTACGACCTTAATAGAAGAATAGCAATCGGTAATCGAAACGCTATATACGGTAGAATTAGCGCCAATCTCGTATTAATCATGTCAAAAGCACTTAAAATGTTAAACAGCGGAATAAGCGCTACTTGTGGGTTAATCATCATCCCAGCAATGATAAAAATTAACGCTAAATCGATTAATCTTGAACGATATTTTGCGAGTGAAAAAGCTGCCATTGAACCGAAAAGTAACACAGAAAAAATAGTAGCAATCGTCACAATGACACTATTTAAAAAATAACTAGAGATCCCTTTTGACCATGCTTCGATATAGTTTTCATATTTCCATACTTCAGGAAAGCCCCATACGTTATTATATATTTCATCATAACTTTTCATCGAGGAAATGAACATCCATAATAACGGGTAAAGAATAATAACAGCAAATGCTATTAGTGCAAATAATGTTATCGTTTCACCTACTCCAAATTTCCTATTTTTAGTAAGCTTCATGTTCACTCATCCTTTCCCGTTCCGGATAACCGAATTTGAATAAGTGCTAGTATCGCAGTAAGTATAAAAATGACGATAGCTAACGTAGAGGCGTATCCCATATTATCTTTCACAAATCCTTCTTGATACATATGAACGGCCATTGTAATCGAGCTAAATCCAGGTCCACCATTCGTCAAAATGTACGGCTCATTAAAGACGAGCATTGACCCTGTAATCGTAATAAGTGTATTGACAAATATCGCTTCTCTCACTTGTGGGACCGTTACACTGAAAAATCTACGTACTTTCCCAGCTCCGTCCATTTCGGCAGCTTCGTACAGTTCCTTGGGGATTTTTTGTATGGCAACAATGAAAATCACCATAATAAAACCGATACTTTGCCACTGTGACATTGCGATCACAGCGTAAATTGCTGACGTCGAATTCCCTAACCACGGCTTTCCGTATTCTCCTAGTCCGATTAAATCTAAGAAACTATTTAATAGTCCCATTTGCGGATTATAAATAAAACCGAATAACAGAGCGATAACGGAAATCGAGATCATAACTGGCATGAAATAGACGACTCGGAAAAACGGTGCCACTCTTCTAAAGATTTTGTCCTCCAAAATATAGGCTAGTACGAGCGCAATGGCTACTTGGAAGAAGACGGATATAATGGCGTATTTAAAATTGTTTGCTAATGCAGTTTGTACTACTTTATCACTTAAAAGAACTTTAAAATTATCCAATCCAACCCATGTTTTCGTTTGAGAAAAAACAGAAAAGTCGTAGAGACTGTAGTAGAAATTTTGTATTAGAGGAATAAATACAAATGTAGCTAGTATGACAACACTCGGTAATAAAAATAAGATAGACATGATTCTACTTCTATATCTAGTCACTTCCTTCACCCCTTGCTGAATAGTCCGATATTCTTTATAAGGCTCAGGATAACCTGAGCCTCAACACATACTTTATAACGTTTACTCATTTTTCAATCGAGCTGCTCTTTCTTGTACATCTTTCATAATATCTTGAGGAGTCGTTTGGCCTGTCGCTAACGATTGACCACCTCTCATAAAGATGTCTGCGATATTAATATTGACGGCATTATCAAACCAAGGAGCTGGGGAAGAAGCACTTAACACAATCTCGTAAGCTTCAAAACTAGCAGGAGAAGTATTCCCTTCATCCACTCCACCTTTAATCGCATTCAGCTGACCATCCGTTTTCGTAAATTCGTACGCCGTTTCTTTAGAAGTTAAAAACTTTAAGAAATCGACCGCTTCTTTTGGAGCGTCTTTACTTAACATCCAGCCTTCAGGTGCACCTGTTAACGCGTCCGGATCTCCTTTTCCACCTGCTACTGCTGGGAAGTTAAAGAATCCGAAATCAACGCCACCGATATTTTCTACTAGTTTAATTTCCGCGAACTGCATGTATACGATTGGAATTTCTCCATTACCGAACATGTTTCTAGCTGTTTCATGATCGATTGCCGTTGAAATATCCCCCATATAGGATGTTAGTTCCTCGAAAATTTCTAGCCCTTTAATATAACCTGGGTCCGTAAATTCACCAGTTTTTGCATTATAATCAACTGCCGTTACTCCTGGATCTAGTACTCGTTGGAAAATCGTCCCCATATAGTGAGAGATTGCCCAAGCGTTCGTTAACCCTTCCACAAGTGGTGTATCGTATCCAGCAGCTTGCAATGAATCTAACACTTTAATAAATTCATCGTAAGAAGAAGGTGCTTGTAAGTTATGTTTTTCAAAAATTTCTTTATTGTAAAAGAACACTTTTCCATCGATAGTAAATGGTACTCCGTACGTAACATCATCGAACGTGAATCCTTCAAACTGAGATTCTATAATATTGCCTGACCATTCCTTGTCTTCTTCTAGTAAACTATTTAAATCCATAATTCTATTAGAGGAAACAAGGTTTTCTGCAAATGAGTTAGACCAAGAAGAAAACACATGTGGTAAATTATCGCTCGAAACGAGAACACGAATTTTCTCTTTATACGAATCATTTAATACTGCATCAACATTAATTTTGACATTCGGATTTGCTTCCATATACTCTTTAATTTTTTGATCATAGAACGACTTTCGTGGTTCATTCGGCCATCTATGAAAAAAGTTAATTTCTACAATATCCTCGCCATTCTCCCCTTTGGAAGAACCGGATTCACTCGATGAACACGCTACTAAAGATGCAAAGAGAAATAGTACCATTACTACAAATGAAAAAGTTCTTTTCATTAACTTACACCCCTTCGTTCCAATCGATTTTTTATTTTTTTAATATTCCATTTTCCACATATACCGACGAACGGATAACGGATGACCTGTATGTTCTGCAAGACCGTCCGCATATTGTCTTAACACGACACCTGCAATTGCTGGACCAAAGTATTCGCGAAGATCCTCGTCCACACCTGTATAATCAAGCTCTGCCACGTCTACCACTTCTACTTTATTGCTAAACTTTTCAGCAAAGTTAATCGCTCTTTCATCTAAAGGTCTAGTTGGTCCATCGCCTTTAATAATTAAGAACGGTACATCGAAATCTGTAATTTCAAACGGTCCATGGAAAAATTCACCGGAATGAATTGCATTAGAGTGAATCCATAACATTTCCATCAATAAGCAACTCGTAAAGGAGTATGCCTGATGGTAGTACGCCCCACTTCCCATCGTGTAGATAATCTTTTCACGTTTATTTTCTTTCCCATACTCAAATGCTCTATCAAAAGTGTTTTTCTTATTTGTTTCAAATAGATTTTCTAAATGACTTAATTGCTTTAATACTCTGTCATACTTTTCATTCGGTGAAACCGCATTCAAAATGCCGAAAATGAGAGAAAAGTAGACTCCAGTTTCCCCATCAATCGCGTCGGAACCGTCTTTATAGTTGTAATGAACAACATACTCCGCTGCCTGACATAACGGTGATTCTACTTCCATCGATACCGCAATCGTAACGGCCCCTTTTGATCGAGCAAACTTTGCCGCCTCTACTGTTTCTGGTGTAGTTCCTGAGTGAGAACGTAAAATAACGACACTATTTTCCCCTAAACCTTTTGGATCTACATGAACAAATTCGTTGGAAGTATACACTCTAGATGGAATATCAAGCTCACGATTTAAGAAATAATCTCCTGTAGCTAATGAAGCCATCGAACCTCCGCACGCTACAAAATAAAAGTTTTTTACATCCATTGCTTTGACTGCATTCACAGCTTCCGTAATTTGGTTTACATGTTCAGTTTTCATTTTGGCACCTCCAAAAAGTATAACATCATATGATGTATTATCTTTATACTAAAACGAAAGGTACGCCTTGTCAACGAGTTTTTAGAAAATTCTCTTTATTAAGTCTTTTCTACTAGTTAAATTGATATTCTACTAAAACAACCAATTATCTATAGAAGATAACGAGATAATTTCACCTCGATTACTATATGTGTATAATAAAATTTCACAAATATTTTTTTGGAAAATAAAAAGAGCAGATTCTAAAAAGAACCTACTCTCCTGTTTTTATAATGTTTTGAGCAAAGAAAAAAGGAGCATTTTAATTTAATAAAAATGCTCCTTTTCGATGTTTCTTTATTCCCGCCAAAACTTCGTATACCCTGCTTTATCCTCGATATTAAACTGAATCATTTTCTCCAGCAGTTCGTAATTTACAGGCTCGTTCCATTTAATACGAAACAGGTCCTTCGTAGAACTGAAGCCAGCTTCTTTAATTTCCTCAGCAAACTTCTCCATCCCTACCCGTTCAGGTGAGATGCTCATATGATGCTTAGCTGTCGAAAGGCCGATAATATATGTACCGTGATCCGAAAACATTGGCGTATTCCATTTAATATGGCCTTCCAAAGTCGGAAATGTATTAGTAATCCACGTCAAAACTTCCTCCGTTCGTTCCCGGTGGTCTGGGTGGTCGATTCCCGTTAAATACTCTTTAAAAACTTCCATGTTGCTGCCTCCTGAAAAATATACATAGTCTATAACTATCTAATAGTTTAGACAAAATTGTTAAAAGAGTAAACTATTTGCCTTGGGTGCTTCTTTAGGCTCTTTATTATCTAGAAACGTCTTTTTCCTTAGATTTCAAGTCCAATCCTACTAGTACTGCTGAAAGAAGAAAAGCAACTATGCTTGAAATAAAAAATCCAATTGCATAAACTGGAATGCTTTCTACAGGTACTCTATCATTAATTTCCATAAATAAAAAATATACTCCAATACCATCACCATCGACATTTTTTCCAACAGATAACAAGTTAAACCCTTTGATCAGCAATGCAATGGCTAGTAAAATTAAAATAGCTACTATTACCCAACGACTAATGGATTTCATTTTTTTACTCCTAACACATTTGATTTTTGCTCCAATATTATATTCATCATTTGTATACCCATTCCTTCTTCACACGGCACTGGTTTTATATAATTTTAATTTAGAATATCAATAATATTTATACATTATAAACAAAACATTCTTGATCCTTTGTGAAATTTATGAAAAAAATGGATATTTTTAAGGAAATAGGAAAATCTAAAAACGGTTGAAAATTTTTTTCGTAAAAGGTAAAGGTGGATCATTTGTTTCATGTTGTATTAACATTTGGAATGTTAATTAGTTTAGCTCTTTCTAAAAAACTAAACAAATGGCAAGAAGCTTTTGTTCCTACTCTATTTTTTGCCTTATTCAATCTTTATTACCATTTCCTTTGTTATAGCAAGGATAGATGGTTATGGATTATCCAAAAGCCTATTGTAAATTACTTTATTACTGAAACGGTCTATTGTTTTATTATTTTCCCCTGTTGGGCGATTCTTTTTATTGGATTTTTCCCTCAAAGAAAACCTTTTATCTATTTGCTAAAATGGTCTATCGTTTCCGTAGTAATTGAATATATAGCTACGAAGATGGGGTATTTTAATTATTCAAACGGCTGGAACATTGCGTGGACCTTCTTTTTTTACATAACAACGTACCCAATATTAAGACTATCTCAAGTAAGACCGTTACAAGCAGTTATCTTCTCTTTTTTTCTCATTGTTTTTTATTTATGGGTGTTTGATTACTTTCCGATTCTCTTTCAAGGAGATAATTTAACCAAATAAAGGACGGCTCCATTTATAACTGGAGATCGTTCCTTTTTTATTTTGGCTCTTTTATTTAGTTGTTTATATTTGATAAACAAGAACGAATATTCTATGATTACGGTGAGCTTTATTTAAAAAATACAATAAAATGGAAAGAGAACTTCTATAAAATCGAAGTTCTCTTTTTAATTCTCTCAAAGTATTAAAAACTTTTTATAAAAAATTGCAACTTTTCACCACATTCATACGTGGTTTGCTTAGATTGGGGTGAGGCCTTTGGAGCTTGATGAGATATATGAACTGCATGTAAATGATTTATACCGATACTTGTACTCCTTATCAAAAGACCATTTTACAGCGGAGGATCTAGTTCAAGAAACGTTCTACCGAGCATTTATTACACTTGATGAAAGAGAGATTACCAATATAAAAGCTTGGCTATTTAAAGTATCCTACCATGCATTTATTGATTTTACGAGAAAAAGAAAGCGATATATTGTAAGTGATCAGTTAGAAAATATAGAGCCTAAAGGGATACCGCCAGAAAAGTCACCAGAAAAGCAATTTATTGAAAAGGAAAGTTTTCAACAGTTGCTGGAAGATATACATTCTCTTAATGATAAACAAAAAAACGTGCTCCTACTATGTGACTTTCATAAACTCTCGTACAAAGAAGCTGCAGACATATTAGATTTAAATTTGAATACGTTAAAAAGTCATTTATTACGCGGTAGAGAAAAAATGATCGCGAAAATACAGAAACGGAGGGAACGAGATGAAAGAGAAAGATAAAAATCATTCAAATGACGAAAATCTGTATGAACAAATGTTAAACAACTCTATTGATGAATTTGATCAAAAATATAGTCCAAAACAACAACAAACAATCGTGAAAAGAAGTAAAAACAAAGCAATGTTTACGAACATTTTAATAAGCTTAGCTATTCTATTATTAATTGTTCCAGTGATGACCTTATTAACTTACTTTTACTATAGTAGTGGTGAAAATTATGGCCGCGCGAACAATGCTATTGAAGTTGCTTCCAAACTTATATATGTTACGGAACCGAATATGAGTGTGGAAGAGATGGAGATAGAAGAGGAGATCGGCTTTTTCACGATGGACCTTAACTTTGATGTATATAAAAGGATTGGTTCTCAAGACTATAAAGTCGGTGACTATGAGATTAATTATTATTTTGACAAACCTAATTTTCCGAAAAGAAATTTGTTACTAGAAAGACCATTGGAGGAAATACCCCAGCCTGAATCCGAATTAATTGTCCATCCTGACGTCTTAGTATCCACGAATTCCGATTGGAACATTTTAAAAGGACTTCCGGATGGGACTGTTTCTGAATTGTACGTGTCATTTTCAGAAACGATTGATGTATCCGAAGTGAACGAATTATTTAATGGAGATATGGAAGTACGATGGCTTGCAGTAGACACTGGATTAGAAAGAAAGAGAATAGACAAAGATGGTTACCCACTTACACCATTAGGCTACCCTGCCCAAGTTGACACAACGACGTGGTCACCGTTTAATGGACGAGAACAAACGAACGAAGAAGTTTTTCTAGACATACTTAAATTTTTAAAAGAGAACGAGGAAACTGCAACCATTTTAGCTAGGGCAAAATCGTTATCTTTAGAAGAACGAATAACGTATATCGAGGAAAATGGTATCAAAATTTATGGTGTGGTCGTTACTGGCCCAACAGCCGAATTACGCAATTTACAGGATAACGAAAAAATTAAATCTATGAAGATAGGAGAAGTGAAACTATGGAACTGGAAGTAAAAAGAAATCGTTTTAGGCTTTCAAATATATTTACTGGTAGTGGCATCATTTCCTTTCTAATCGGAATTATTATACTAGTAATGGTTAACATAGGTTTGCTAACAGGCTTTCATATTGCCTTTGGAAGTTTCACGTTAGCCCTTTTAGGAATCTTTCTTGGCATTTTTGGTTTATTTACTAATAGAAGTAACCGATTATATGCGTATTGGGGACTTGGACTGAATGTATTTATTCTTATTTTTGCAATCCTGATGTTTGTGTTTGCTTGGAGTATTAATGCGAAGCCATAGGGTATTAGTTGCATAAAGAGAGCCTTCCAATCGTTTGGGCCGTGTCTACCACTGATATCGAAAGTGTTCGACAGCCTGAAAAGTAAAAATTTTCACCGGAAAGTCCACTCTATACAATTTGTTCATATTGGTATTGCATGATTATTTTTACTGTTAAAAAAATACAAGAAGAGAGAAATTATATACTTTTAAGAGTTAGAGGGACAGGTTCGGTATCTACAATGTGTGTAACTCAACTGTCCCTCACCTCTTAAATTACACCGAACTTTTCTAATGCGAAGGATATACCGTCTTCACTCGACTTTTTCGTTACGAAATCGGCTACGCTCTTTAATTCCTCATTTCCATTTCCCATCGCGATACCTAAACCGACAAGTTCTAACATATCTATATCGTTTCCACCATCTCCAAACGCAATTGCTTCTGTTAGATTCAAATTAAAATACTCCAACACTTTTAAGATAGCTACAGACTTTGATATATTCTCTTGTAAAACATTCAAAATAAAAGGGTGCCACCTTGCTTTTTTCACGGCCCACCTGTTCCCTTTACTCCACGTTCAACTCTTTTCACCTCTAGTAAAATGGGTTATACTAAATAATATAAAGACATATAATAAAAAAGACTAAGCGGTGCATCAACACCACTTAGTCAAGCAATAGTCGCAGGTCCCTTCAAGGGGGGCGGCTAAATGTATAGGATAACCCACCATATCGCCGGTCAAGCTCAAGGGTGGGTTATTTTCTGTCTAAATACGATTAGGATGGACACAATCAAACCAGCGAATGAGATCATTAGCACTAAAGTTTGAAATGTCGTCATCACTTGCATCACCCCCTTTCTAACTTGGGGTAATGCCGACCACCCTTGAGTTTCCCTGACTGACTATTGCGAAATTATTATAACACAAAACAGAACGCTTGTTCTATATGTGTTTACAACTTCTAAGGTCTTTCCTTAGTCAACCTCTCACTTCGTAACCACGATGCTACGGAACTATCTATTTCTTCCACTAGTTTCTTTTTTGTCCAAGATTTTTTGTACGTTGCGCTTTTGTTGAGGAGAATGTAAATAGATTGAAGTTCCGGTATTCTGAATTTATTTCGTGCTGTTTTACTTAACTCCCTCCATAACGTCACAATATTCCCGCTCCCTTTTAAGTACTCGGTAGGTAAGTTCAACTCATATTTTTCTAACAGTTCGTTAGAAGATAAATTTTCCTGCACATCTTGTAAAAATCTCTTCCCATCGAAGTTTGCTTTTTTACTAGTATGACGTTTCTCAACTTGCTCTGATCCTTCTTTTATAAACGCCATTACTTGTTCTAAAGTTTGTATATCCTGTTTCATCAACCTTTCATCAACAGCTTCCAATATTCGCTTACACTTCTCCAACGTTTGAATAGCCTCTGATTTGTTCACAAAGTCACCTCTAATGTAGTCGGATCCAAATCTCTCTTTACTTCGTCTGCTAACTCTTTATACTTTAAATGCTCTGGACTTATTTCACCATTGGACAGTGCTTCCGAAATGGAATTTAAATGTTTTATAGCCGTCTCGTACATTTTCACGTCGCCTAATTCACTTTGGCCTTGAGGTAGAGAAGGCCCCTTTCGCATCGTTTCAAAAACACCGAGAAGCTTCGGTTTATCTCCAAATACTAGCTTAATAAATGGAGCGTAATCCTTGTTTGCACAGTATTTTTCGTATATTTTATTCACAATCTTTATGTAGTGAGCAACACCTTTCGTACTCACCTTATCCATTATAGTTGGAATGATAAAATAGTCTGATAGTAAGAAGCCGCTCTGTGTGATGAGATTATTAGTAGGAGGACAGTCAAAAATAATGAGATCATATTTTTCTTCTAACTGGTGATCTAGCAAAAAGTTATGCAGGATAAATAAATTCTCAAGTCCAGCTTGCTCAGTCGTCATATCAATGGCTAGCTCATCTAATCCACCATTACTATAAAAAAGATTAGACGGGATAAAATCTATGTTTCGATGATTTCTCGAACAGTTCTTAATTAGTTTCCTGGTATCAATAGAAAACCTCGCATGATTTAGCTTTTTCGACTGAAGGTACATATCTAATGCATAGTTTAACGATTCATCATCTCTTAAATCAATCAAGTCTCTTTCCGTACTTTTCAAGCAAATCTCACTTAAAGAACATTGCGGATCTAAGTCAACAAGCAAAATTTTATACCGCTCTGCTAAATAGTGCGCCAAGTAATACACACTCGTCGTCTTCCCTACCCCACCTTTATAATTACCGACAAAAATTTTCTTCGCTCTCCCCATATATGCCCCTCCTAGATGTTTGTCAGTTTATATATAGGTGGATGGGCGGAGATATATGCTATAATTTGGAACAGATTGTATTGTCTTTTTCACACAACTCTAACTAAAATTAAATTTTCTATAGACATAGTAAAGCTAAATAAACCACAACCTTTTTAATAGAAAAAAAGAGCCTTCAAGTTAAACTAAGTAGTTCGGTTAAGAGGTAGAAAAACCAAATTAACAAACGAATTAACAGATTAAACCACATGATTTTTGACAACAAAATTACAAAAGAAAACGCAGAGGTTTTAACATTTCTCTGCGTTTTAATATTCTAATAACCTGTTATTCAACTAACGCCCTTTAGTACAATAATAATTATTTAAGTTACATTTATCAAAACTACAAAAGATACCAAAATAAGGATTGGAACACTTTTAATTTTACTTTCCTTCCACATCTCTATTGTTGAAAAGATGCCACCAATAATCAATATAGCAATCCCGATTCCTTTAAGTATATTGATAGCGAATAAAACACCTAAATGGGTTAAGAAAACACCTCCTACAATGAATCCAATTGTAAGAATAAATCGTTTGGAACGAAAATCTTTCATTGCTGATTTTTTATCATCGGTATCCAATTTAAAATAGCCTCTAAAAACCATAAAAATTGGAATTCCCCACATAATTATAAAAGTTACAAGCGAATCAGTATTTATTTCAATTTTCCCCACCCCCTATTAATAAAAGGCAAATTATTATTAAACTCTTCTCGCTAACAACAATAGGAGCTGCCATCGACAACTCCTTCTTCCACTCTTGCACCCGTTCTTGAATAAGAGTTTCTACTTATTTTTCGATTAACCTTACAAATTGTTCATTCTTATAATCTCTCCTATATTATAGCCTATCCAAGCCCCGATAAATGGGAAAGCACCAATAGGAAAGTCCAATCTTAGAGAGTTAAAATCCTTAACAAACAATAAACCTGTAATAAGAACACTGATAACACTGATAATGACAGCCTCGGTCATTTTTTTTTGCTTCCAACGTTTCTCTCCCGAACGATTTCTGTCAAATTCCTGCACACGTTTACTTGTCTTTGTACCGATAGGTCTTCCCGTTTTTATGGTGTACAACGTGATAGCTACTATTATCCATAAAAGCACACAAAATACTCCAATGAGAAGGGAGGGCTTTCCGTGCTTAGAAAAGTAACCAATCAGTACGAATAAAAACATCATTACTAGATTGTTTTGGACTAATTGCTTCCTTTTTAAATGCTTAACTTCTTGTATATCCCATTGAGTTACACCCATTTTATCCTCCCTTTCAATTTGACAACTTCTTCAACTCTACTGCCAGTTAGCGCAATAAGCCAAAGAAACTGCCTTGACGGCAGCTACCAGTCTTTCGCTCAAGCCCCCTATAGTTCAAGTAAACGATGTACACTTTACCCCTAAACTAATAAAGCTAAGATGGCTAACTTATTACCACCAACTAGTATGATTTGAATTTGGTGGATTCTGCTTTTGTGTTTCATCCTTAATAGAATCCAGTCCATCTTTAGCATTCTTATCGCTGATTCGTTTATAACGGTTGGTTTTTTTATCTAAAAAATAACCAAATAACAATAGTGCCACAACGAACACCCCGACAATACTCCATACCAAAACCATTCCCTTTCCTCCTTTGTATTTTATGCATATGTTCAACTACTTTTCCGTAATTCCCTACTTCTACTAACCTGCTCCGTTAGCACAACAAGCGACTGTCCTTATTGAATACTCGCCCCTTTAGTTCAAGAAATAAGATACTACTACTCACTACCTAACGGTTTTCTGAATTCTATCTCTATGGGTATATATCCACACGAACATCTCTTTGTTTCTTTTATATAGACCGACATCATTAGAGAAAAACGCCATAAAAATTAGCTGGATTGATAACATAACATGGTATATAGAGTCCTTTTCCTCAGCGGTTAATCTATTTACTTTGTTGTAAGAAGTAAATAGTCTTTCAACAAAACTAAACCAGTTTTCTCTCTGTTCTATATTCGAAAATATTTCATTCAATAAACTTGTGGAACAATAACAGACATCAAATAATCTTGCATTAACTTCAGCAATTTCAAAATCAATTACTGCGGAAAGTTTATCACCATTTAATACAAAATTAAAAATATGTGTATCTCGGTGAATTAGCTGTCTAGGTAAACTTTCAATATTATTCTTTAACTCCTTATCTAAGCACTCCAGACAGCTTTTTAGATTAGAATCGGCGTCTACCTTAAAGACCTCTTTTATAGCAAATTCTGAAACCATTTTGTACAGGTTTTTTTGATTAAATTGTTCTGTGTACTGTACATCCCTCAGGTCTCTATGCATGTAAGCAATTGTTTCCCCGAGCAGATTAGAGTCATTATGGTTTTGAAGGTAGTGGACTGCACTATGGACTTCTCCCTCTATAAAGTTATACAGTACAAAATTCTTATTATTATGAGTAACAATAAGCTCATCTTTTTTACTTTTTAAGGGGGTTTGCACCTTCAATCCCTTCGATTCAAGGAAATATAGAAGTTCATTTTCTCTTTCTGTCTCAGCGATATTACCTTTCACCTTTAAAATAAATCTTTCATCATTTGTTGAAATAACAAGATATGATCTATCTGAGAGAATTTTGGAATCCTTAATATCTAAAGCCCAATTGAGACAAATGAGCGAAATATCTGTATTATTCATATTATCCCCCTATTGTGTTCTTCTTCAACTAAACTGGCTCGTTAGTACAATAACATTTAAAAGCTCATTTTCTTCTCGGAAACAAGTTATCTTTTATCGGAATTAAAAATAGAATATATTCCCTATTCTAGAAAATCTATATAGTTTCCTAGGTTTAGCTCTTTAGCTTTTTGGTAGACATGCCATGCCCCTACTAAATCTTGAAAAGCTAAACCAACGGCCCCGTATATAGTAATTTGATCGTCATTTGTTCTTCCTAAACTTTGGTCGTTAATAACTTCACCAATTTCAGCATGTATGTTATCCTCTGTTAAGCCTGCCCCACCTATAGATCCCATTTTGTACTGCAAGGTCTCTATCATCACTAATAAATATTGATTTCTCGATTAACTCTGCACTAACTTCACATTTACCCGGCTCATCTGGGCCAAGAGTTGTAATATGTACACCTTTCTTAACCATGTTTGAAAACAAAAAAGGCTCCTTTGACCATGTTGCACTTATAATAATATCAGCTTCTTGTACTGCTTCTTCAACACTATTACAGACAGTTATAGGAATCTTTAACTCATTTGAAATACTTTCTGCAAAAGAGCTTGCTTTTTCATTATAAGTATCAAATACGAAAACTTTAGTAATTTCTCTAAGGTGTTTGAGAGATTGAAGTTGAAGTGTACCTTGGACTCCTGCGCCAATAATAGCCACACTATCAGCATCCCTTCTTGCTAATAAATGAGTTCCAATTGCACCAGCTATCCCTGTTCGAATAGCAGTAATATAAGTGGAATCCATAATAGCCAATAAATGTCCTGTTTCAAGATCGTGGAGGTTTATGACACCTTTAATAGAAGGGGAATGAGAGGGAAATTTAGCGTGATTTTTTACTGTATATGCTGGAATATTTGAGATGAGTCCAGGGAACAAGAGCATAGCACTGGTATTTTCTTGAGGAAGGTTGGAACGAGCTCTTTGTGCTGGGATTTCACGAGACAAAGAATAAGAAGCAAAGGCCGCTTTTAAGACTGGGTAAAGTTCTAAAGGCTCCATTAGTTTTTGTATTTCTGTACGAGTAAGTAATAATGTTTGCATTATATATTCTCCTTTATTTTTTAGGGGTGATTAGTAAACTTAATAATTAGTGATTTTATAATAAAAAAATTGATTTTATTTCATAACAGATATAGAATTCCTTAGAATAAGTAATAAATTAAGATTGCAATAAATAAACTTGGTAAACCCAATAAGGCTAAACGAGAAGTTGTTCTATTTCTTATCTTTCTATCGTCGGCTGATTCTGTTGAAAAGTTGGCTCTCATTCTATCACCGCTTACCATACTTCCTGACGTAACCATTGCACCTAAGAGAAATACAATTCCAATTCCCCCTGGTATCATATATGCTTGATTAAAACTCCAAAGAAAAGTTGATAATAGAACTCCGATTACCGATAAAATAGCCCCAGTTAATAAATACTTCATGATCATACCTCCTTAGCCTTAGCCTAACTATTCATACGATTCAAAACTGATTTCGTTTCACTTTTAATTGTTGCATGTTATTATAAACGCATATATTAAAGATGACCGAATGGTGCTGCAACATTAAACGGTCAGAAAATAGTCGTAGGTCCCTTGGACGGCTTTTTTTGAAGGATAACCCACTCTGTTCGCCGTCAAAGCTCAAGGGTGGGTTATTTTCTGTCTAAATACGAGATGATGGACTCAATCTAAGATGTATATTTATAATCATTCTGAAGTTGGCTTAATTGAATATCAATCTTGTATTCCCCTAGCTTACCTTTGCGAATATATTTATTGTCCTTTTTGATATCTGTTTTCTTCGCTTTATTACTTTTCTTAATCTCTTTTGGTTCCTTTTTAAAAAGTTTCAATAGAAATAACATATCAGCCATGTCCCCCTACCTTCCTTCTCCTGTTAAGTTCTCTGAGTTTGGTGGGGAGATTTGTTGTACGTAATAGCGATCTAGGCTTTCTTCATTCGTAAAAGACATCAAGTAGTTTCTACTTTCTTCAATTAAATTGAATACATTCGCATCTTTAATATAAACTTTATATTGTTTACGGTTTTCTTCATTCTCTTCGCTATTATAGCCAACAACCCACATTTCCATATACTTTCCGGGTTCAATGTGATGACCTTTTTCTTCAACATGGAAGGAGCCAAACGTATGGCTAGTATAAGATTTTGTTTCATTATTGATAAGAAAATACAAAACCACTACAGCTAAAACACCGCTCATAACAAATATCCATTTTTTATTATTCATCATGGAACCTCCTTAGGTTACTTAATATATCCACGGCGAGTATGCAAACACTCGAATTATTCTAGAATCTTATATCTCCTAGACTCCATAGACCTTTATCAACCTCTCTCCAGTCTAATTCGGTCTCAGAAACGATACTGTTAAAGAACCTGGTGTAATCTTCATAATGCTTCCATGAATATGGTTTAGAATTTTTAGTAATCTCTTTATCAAGACTCCATAAGTAAGTACGCCAAACTTTAACATCTAATATGGGGTACAAATGCGGCTTCCAAATGTGAATATAAAATGTTGGTAATACGATAGAAGTTTTCGTAATGGAGTCCACTCTTTCTCTAAAGTCTTCATACGTAATATTATCGTTCTTAAACTGGATACCAAGTTCTAATAAATTGTAATGTAGCGCTTGCTCGATTGCCGCGTTATTTGATGATGTAGTTCCAGCATAAAAGTATTGACCTTCATAGTTACCTTTAGTGGATACCGCTTGGCTACTTGCAGTTTTACTTCGACTTATTTTTCCTAACTTCCATAACAACAAGTATCTTACTGCCTCTTTTAATTCTTCCGTCACTTTTGTGGATTTATCAACTACATCTAAATAATAGAAATAAATATCTTTCGAATACTTTTCTTCATTAAAGCTCTCCTTTGCTTCCAGTAATAGCTCTTTCTTAATAGTGCTTGAACCCACTTCAAAGGACTCATTTAGACCATTATGAGATAACACTTTCCATACCAGTTTCCCATATTCGTAATATGCCATTAATTCTGCCACTTTCCCCTTAGCCCATTTTTGTTGTGTAGGGGTTAACCATGATTCTTCCGATTCTTCCGCATATTCTGTTTCATGGATAAACGCCAAATAATATTGCGTATTTTCACTAAAACCTAGATTCATATAGTTTTCTATTTTTATAATATCTCGTTCAAACGGTGCTACACTACCACCAGATTTATATTTCGCCTCTATAATAGCAAGAACATTTTCTACTTGTTCACTTAAATAATCATTGGAACTATTTCTTTTTATTTGGACGACAGCTATATCAGCTATCCCATTTTTATAATGGTATTCTGTAAAGATTCTAATGCTATTTTTCACTAGGAATTGGTCTGTTAATTCGGTACGTTAATGGTGGTAAATAGCATTTTTAAGTGTATCTTCTTTCAACAGATACTGGTTGTTATAATCCTTTTTTATATGCTTCATCCAGATCGATTTAATTGCTAAATCTATTTGGCTAATTATATTTGTACCGCTTATTTGTTTTAATAATGAAGTATGCATAATGTACCTTCTCCTAAATTCAATGTTTACAAATATTATAGCATTTTTTGGAATTAGCAAACTTTTTCTATTCAACTAATGAAATTAATTTATATTAGGATGCTACCTTTCATTAGTAACCTTTTAAATACCAGAGTTAACCTCAAACGGTTGCCAATTGCTTAGCTATTTCGACAATAAGGTTCGATTGTTTATAAGATTTTAATATTTAGGTGTACAATATATGGAAGTTAATGTTATAATTTTAAAAATATTTAATTATTGATAATTGCGATGATGAGAAGAGTAAATAAAAAGTTTCTTTACAGAGAGCTCCAGATGCTGAAAAGGAGTAAGAAATTATTATTGAAACAAGCCTCTGAGCATTACATTGGAACCTTATTAGGGGGGATGGTGTAACGGGTGCTCCCGTTATAGAGCTAGGGTATAAGCATTTTAATGCCGTACCCGATAAGGTTAATATGGTGACATATTAATAAACTGGAGTGGTACCACGATAATAAATCTCGTCTCCAAGACTAAGGTCTTGGTGGTGGGATTTTTTTATTTTAAAAAACGTAATACAAATATGCTTTAGGAGTGAGTTTGATGAAATTCAAAAATATGCTAGAAGCATGGAAATACCCATCAATTTTATTGCTAGGTATAGGAGTATCAAATTTAGGTGCGTGGGTGTACTTAATTGCACTAAATTTAATGGTATTTGAACTCACAGGTTCTCCTCTTGCCGTAGCTGTACTTTACATTCTAATACCTTTAGCAACTATGTTTACAAACTTTTGGTCTGGTAGTGTTATTGACAGATTAAATAAACGAAATTTGATGATCTTTCTTGATATTTTTAGAGCACTTTGCTTATTTTTTGTACCTTGGTTCCTAGATACATCCTTGTTGTTACTATATTTTATTGTCTTTTTGATTAATATGGCAACCTCTATGTTTAGTCCGACATCGATGGTTTATATTACAAAATTAATTCCTTCCGAACAAAGAAAGAGGTTTAATTCTCTCATAAGTTTAATTGATTCCGGAGCTTTTCTGATAGGTCCTGCTCTAGCTGGTTTGCTTTTCATTATTGGTACACCTGAACTCGGTATTATCATTAATGCAATTGCATTATTTTTATCAGGATTAATTACATTACTCATGCCTAATGTAGAAAAACAGTCAAAAGCTATTGATAATGGTGAGAAGTTATCCATTCAATTATTGAAGAAAGATTTTCACATCGTAATGAATTTTAGTAGGAAAAGCGTTTATATAATGCTAATTTACTTTTTGTTTAGTTCGGTTTTTGTTATGACTGCTGCTGTTGATTCATTAGAAGCAGCTTTCGCAAAAGAAGTTCTTAGTTTATCAGATAGTGACTACGGATTTTTAGTAAGCATTGCAGGTGCAGGTATCATTGTTGGAGCGTTGATTAATACCATTTTTGTGAAGAAAATTGCAGTTTCCATTATGATTGGTGTAGGTTCAACATTTGTATCGGTTGGTTATATCGTTTATGCATTTTCTAATTCGTTTATCATTGCTGCATTAGGTTTTTTTATTCTTGCCTTCTTTCTTGCATTTGCCAATACAGGTTTTCTTACTTTTTATCAGAACAATATTCCTGAGGATGTTATGGGTAGAATAGGTAGTTTATATGAATTTGTCGAAGCAACACTTGTTATCACAACAACGGTTATTATAGCACTTCTTGCCCAAATTTTTTCCATTCAATTCGCGGTTATTACTGGTGCTTTGGTGATGTTGATCCTATCTGTCATATTATGTACTTTCAATTTAAGATCGTCCAAACGTAAATATTATCAACCCAATACTTGATCAACACATGGTAAACTACGATTATGAGTGATAGGAATGGAGGTTACCTTCTTCAACAAACTTGCGTTAGATGAAGAAGAAATTAAATTAAGGACCGCACCTTTTAGATATGTCTCATAGGTGTGGTCCTTTTATTATCAACTACTTAATCTATCCTAAATATTCACTTTGAGAAGTGAATTGTGACTTTTATGTGTAATAATACGTTATATAAATTTAGGAAAAAGAAAAGACCAAAAGGGAGGCAACTTGGGGAATCTTTCCCTTATCTTCCTTCCCCCGTTAAGTTCTCTCCACCCGGTGGGGAAATTTGGTCTAAATAGTAACGGTTTAGATCATCTTCGTTGGAGAAAGTTAAGAAGTACACTTTCTCTTTTTCGATAAGGTTAAATACATTAGCGTCCTTGATGTACACTCTGAAATATACTCTATTCTCTTCCTTTTCCGCGTCGTTATAGCCATCTATCCACATCTCCATATATTCACCTGGTTCAATGTGGTAGTCTTTTTCCTCTATATAGAAGGATCCAAATGCATGATGATTTACTATATGGTTTTCGTCCTTATTATTTATATAGAGAAAGAACACTGTAACAAGCAATAATCCAACAACTATATAAAGCCATTTCTTCTGTTTTCCCATGCTGTGACCTCCCCTTTTAGTTACTTCAATTCAAATTTAGAGTAGTTTCTATATGTCTTTACCATAATATCACGAATATTATAACATTTTTTAGCAATTAATTATTCTGTTTGAGCTTAGTTTCCGTTCCGTTATTAATTTCAAATATTTGTTACCGAATTTGGGCTAAATAGGAAAAAAGACAATCATTTTGACCGTCTCATTAATAGACATAGACCATGAAAGTTACACACACTTTTTTTGTTTTTACGTTAAAAATATACAGTCCCTCCGTCTACTAATCGGTGTTTACTAGTGGTTCCCCCAATTGGCGAAGTTTTTGATCATATGAGTAAAGAAATATGCAACTGTTGCGACTACGATATCAATGAAAAATAAGTATAACTGATTCATCCCATTGTTTAAAACAAGGAAACCAGTTAATTTTTCTATCGTACCAAACCCAAAGGCGAGCAGCGCGCTTATCACAACTATATAAACGAAGAAGCTTTTACCTTTATTCGTACAATATTGATAAACGAGAAGGAAGGCAACAGGAATGGCGGATGTAGTTATACTGAGGGCATACGGGAGTTGAGGACTGAGAAAATATGGGTGTACAAGTTTATTGTGATTGGCTAAAGCAATATCAATATACGTCCAGAGTACATGTACGGTAAAACCAAAAAAGAATACCTCAAATATACGTTGTCGATCCACGAGAAATATAAGAATAAATAGAGGAAGTATCATTAAGCATACAACAACCCAAAATTGCCACGTCCCGAAATGGGAGTATTCGGACCAATATGAATGAATAAGTGTCGTTGATTGTTTGTTACTGTCATAAATTCTAGCCCAATAGTCATAGTATTCCATTACATGTTACCCTCCTACCTTACGTTTCTTTTTTCTATGTTCCTGAATAATCGAAGTTCTCCACTCGAGCATTAAATAACTTTTGTAAAAATTCATTGCCTTTATGACTACCTAACAGTTTCTGTCCGTATTGAATAAATTGGTCTAGTTCGTTCTCACTAATTTGATTCATATCAAACGGCATATGCTCCATTTCTTTGAACGCATCCATCAATTCAATAAGGACCGTTTTCCCTTTATCTGTAATAGTTACTTTTTTAAACCTTCGCTGCACTTTGTCCGTTACCACCTTTACATAACCGTTCACCTTTAACGGCTTCAGCAACCTTGTGACCGTTGAAATATGCCAACAACCTAATTCACTAATTTCAGTAGGGGTTAATTCATATTGATTGGAAGAAAGTAAAAATAAAATATGTTGCTGGGCAGGTGTAAGGTTAAATTCTCTCTCTAATTCCGCCCAATTTCGCTCCATACAAAAATATAACGCCCTTACAACAAGAAGCATATTTTGTTTATACAAAACATTCATCTACCTCAACCTCACTTGTATCTACAATTGTATTTACAAGTGTAGTATAACTGTTCGGATTGAAATATATTCACTAAATATTTGTCAGCCGAACAGTTATAAAAATAATTGATGAATCCTACTATTGAAGAAAATATCAGTTGCCGAGTATGGGTCAAATACGAAAAAAAGACGATCACTTTAAATGTGACCGCCTCATATATATTCTTCAATTGAAAAAGCTAAAGTTCAAGGAGGAAACCAACTAGCACTAAAAATTAATCCTCAATTACTTCAAAAATATATGGTGTATTACGGTAATGGTGACCATAGTTCAGCCCATATCCTGCTATAAACCTATCTTCAATAACAAACCCTTTATAATCTACTTCAATCTCAACTTGTCTACGTGATGGTTTATCAAGTAGTGTACATGTCTTAAGACTTTTCGGGTTTCTTTCCTTTAGGGAATCATAGACTGTTTTCATCGTATTTCCTGAATCTAAAATATCGTCTACGATTAAGACGTCATAATCGGAAATATCCATCGTTAAACCAGAAACTATTTCTACTTTTCCGGTACTTTCTTTTCCATGTCCGTAACTGGAAGTTTCCATAAATTCAATTCTAACTGGTACTGTTATGTGTCGGACAAGGTCTGCTGTGAAAATAAAGCTTCCTCTTAATAACGAAATAACAAGGAGATTTTTGTCCTCCCCTTGATAATCACTCGATATCGTTGCACCTAGCTCTTTTACTTTCTCTTCTATCATTTCTTTATTATACAAAATATTTTCTTTCATCGTTTCTACCCTTCCTAGACAGTTTTTATTGTTTTTGAGTTTCCTTTAAAATACTGAATATACTCATAAACAGAATCGCACATTAACTATATTGAAATAGGTCACTGTGATATTTGAAATGATACTAGCAAACCCTTCCACTCCAGCTTCGTATCATACTATTATAAAAAACGCTCTATATTAATCACAAATTATGAAAATAATCATAACATAGACTTACCTATACGAAAAATATATAATTCATATAGAAACTATATGTTTTTTATATACAAGGAGATATCGATGGACATAAAACGATTAAAGTATTTTATAGCAATAGCCGAAGCAAAAAATATAACAGCCGCTGCCACTAGGTTACATATGTCACAACCACCTCTTAGCATGCAGTTAAAACAATTAGAAACTGAGCTTGGTGTTAAATTGTTTGAACGAAGTGGGAAGAGTATGGTATTGACGGATAAAGGTAAAGTACTCTACGAAAAAGCATTACATTTGGTGAATAGTGTAGAAGAAATAAAAAATGAATTACAAGAAACAGAGGAGGGAAAAAGAGGTGTATTGGCAGTAGGAATTAACACCCTATCCTTATCAGGTTTTTCCGAAGTGCTCCAAACCTTCCACGAAAAGCACCCTAAAGTTTCGTTAAAAATTGTTCAAAATGACTCTTTTTATTTAGCAGAAATGATAAAAACAAGGGCGATTGAACTTGCATTTGTACGCCTTCCACTGGAATATCGTGGATTGACTTACCATCACCTCATGAACGAGCCATTTTTTTTCGTAACCTACAAGAAAATACACACTATTTCATTAGAGGAAATTTCTCATACCCCTCTTATCATTCCAAGTACAGAAGGTTTAGGTATTTATAGTACAATTCTTGAAGCATTTACAAGGCAAAACCTCCAACTAAACAAAATAGCGGAATGCTCCGATATGAATACGTTAATGGACTTAGTTAATGGTGGAATAGGGGCAACAATTGTTCCAAAATCTGTTTTAGATGTCTATAAGGACAAAGCTCTCTACTCGATACCAATCGATAACGCTGATCTGAGATCTTCTTTAGGAGCTATTTGGCTTGAAAACCATTATCTTTCTACACCTGCTAAAAACCTTTTAGCACTATTAAAGCAATACTGTAATGTTTCACATTAGACAAGAGCTAATTATCCCACTCTATAGTTAAATTTTTTTACAAGACGCTACTTTTTCACTCTTTCTCTTTATTAATAAGATGAAAACATTAGTATAGGAGAGAGTTTAACGTGGAAAAGTTCAGTTACGAAATGATTCAATCTTATCAATCTTTTCAGTCGATAGAAGAAATGGACAAGTGTGTCCGTGGATTTTTATACATACATAAAGGTGAGTTATCAGAAGGAACGATCAGCGTTTTAAAATTCATTTGGCGCCATTCTGTAAAAGTTCCAGGTGTTTCGTTTGCGAAAAATGATACAATTGCACAATTTGTAGGTGTGAGTAAAAGAACGGTTATTCGTGCAATCAATAAATTAGAAGAACTACATATTTTAAAACGAGTACATACGGCAAGAAAAAATGGAAAACAAGGGGTAAACCTCCTTATTATTCAGTCACATCAACCTATTGACGAGTTAAAAAATACAGTGTCATCCCAGCCTGTCACACTAGATGACACTCCTATCAAACAAAGAGAAAAACATCAATCACTCTGTGAGAATACAAATCGTAATGACGTAAAGGACGACAAAAATGCCCATCCTGAAAAAGAGAATTTAGTACTCATTGATTCTAGTTTTCTACCAGACACTATTCATCAAAATTTCATTCAAGCTGCCGATCCATTTTTTAGTGCTATCGAAATTTATAAGCTATGGAAACGAGTATTAATTGCCTATAATAAAATCAATTTCAATCGTCCTTTAGAAGAATTAATGCACGTAGTTGTTAGTTCCTTTAAACAATCGATGTTCATGAAAAAAATGAAAAAAATCCGTTCTACGTTCGAAGGCTACTTTTACAGAGTTTTACACGAAAACTTCATTGTTGAAAAGCGCCGGGAGAATAGACATTTGATGTATGATTTTATTGCCGAATTCGAAAAAGCACAACCGGAGTAGATAAATAAAAAACCACCCTTTTGCCGTTAACTGTGGGGTAATTTTATAGAACCTGTATCACCCTATCATATATCTCTCTCCAAGGCAGATTCAAATTCAAGGTCAACACTTCTATTTTCATTCGTTCATCCCAAACGAACGACTCTTGAACATCCCTGCCATTGAACGGGTAAATCAAAACGCCCCTTACATCCAGTTCCTGCGGTTGGTGCATGAGGTAAGTAAATAGTTGGTACATGTTATGGCTATGGAATGTTTGTTTACCGAAATGTTCTTGGAATATATGTTTGTAAAACTTCGCATCGATAATTATTTTTTCTCTGCCGTTTTTATGTGTTAAGGATACATCGGTTACCATACTTGGCAGCAACGCTTCATTTCCTTGTAGGTTCCAAGAGAAGCGCTCCGATGACACTTTGTATTCGTTCTGTTCCATACGGTAAAAGTGAAACAAAAACTTTTCAAAGAGATGGTTGAGTGCTTTTTCATCTAACTCCGCCTTAAACAAGCTCCAATCCCCTTGTTTATGAGACAACAAGGTTAGTTCGTGGAGGATTTTCGCAATGTGTATGCTCCGTTTATAATAGGCGTTATGTTTCGAAAAGTGCACCCTATTAAAAATTCCTTTTGTGAGTGGCAGGACATCAACTTCCGGGAATAGGTCTAACATCATAAAGCTTCGTTTCCGCGTCTCTTCCTTCACATACTTGTTATAAGAAATAGCTTTTAGTGTTGCCTTCAATAGTTGATTTTCAAGTACATTGGCTGAGTACTCATCTTTTTCACAAACTACTAACGGCTTTCTAGCAATAAAATAAGGAATACTTTCATTAAGCAACAATCTGCCACCTAACCGACCAGTTGGCTCTACATGGGTAACGTAGCTTTTTACTAACCCACGATGTGAGATACGATCTACTTCTTTCAAAAACTCGTTGGCGATAAAATCATACGTAATAATATCTTCATCGACTTCGTTAAGACTTTTTACTAGTTCGGGAATTTCATGAACATAGCTAAGTATACAAAACAAATTACGAATGGGAACTTTAAACTCCATCTTACATTCCCTCGATTAATTCTTTTACTACTTCGGGTCGATCGTAAAAATACTCTTCTAACAAAGGAGTGATTTCAAATTGGATGATGTTTTCAAACCAGATTTCTTCCGTTAAATAGTCTGGTTTCTTCGTGAAAAAGGAATGTCCAATCGCATAGCCTTGTCCAAGTTGATAGTCATTGGCGATTACGGTGTTCCATTTATCCACTGCATATTGAATTCGGTCTAGCATGTGAGTAGAAACACCTGAACCTTCCAAAAACTCTCGCCACTTCGCATTAAAGTTCGGTGTTATCGACACAAAAGCAAAACGTCTTCGTAACGCTACTTCCAATTGTGCAAGCGAGCGATCAGCTGTATTCATCGTTCCAATAATGTACACATTGCTAGGAACGGTAAACTTCTCGCCATTATAGCTCATGGAAACAAAATCATCCCGCTTATCTTGTTCGATAAGCATTAGTAACTCACCGAAAATTTTCGATAAGTTTCCTCGGTTTATTTCATCAATGATAAAGTAGTAATCTTTTTCTTCATTTTCAATTGCCTTTTTACAAAACTCGTAAAAGATGCCGTACTTTAAAGTAAAACCGTTTTCTTTCGGACGATAGCCCATGACAAAATCTTCGTACGAATAGTTTTGATGAAACTGTACCATTTCCACACGAGTATCATCCTTCTCCCCCATTAAGGAGTACGCAAGCCGTTTTGATACGAATGTTTTTCCAACACCTGGTGGTCCTTGTAGAATTATATTTTTCTTATAACGGAGTAGATTAACCATCGTTTCATATTGTTGCTCGTCCATGAATACTTCGGAAAAGAAATCCTCCTTCGTATAGTTTTCCTTAACGGTTGGACCAGCAATAGCTCCAATCGCTTTTTCCAAGTTAGGCTTTAATCTCCAAAGGAAATGCTCATTATCTGTATATTCGCCATCAAATAACACTGGCCAATATTTTGCTTTCCCATCATCACTTATTGTTGCTTCTCTTCCTGTATCTTTTAATATCCTTTTAGCCAATTGTACGACCGGCTGGTTAAAGGAAGAATAATGTTTCCCTAACGCTTTTGCTAGCTGAGTAGCTGTCGCCTCCCCACCAAGCTCATACATTTTTAATAAATATTCCTTATCCGTTTCTTTGAAGATTGTCTCGTCTTGTAGTAACCTAATCCATGTTTCCTCTGATATATCAATTAAATAAGTTTCTTCCTTCATTTCCTCTAAAACACTAACCATTTTTCGATAAAATTCTTCATATAGAAAGGCGTCGATACCAGTTTCTACAACAAGGTCATTCATTCCCTTTTTATCGTGCTGATCGCCATAATCTAACCCATATTCTACTCCATTTTCTGATACTGCTAGGAAAAACTGCGGAGCCAAACGGTGACTTTCATACTTTTCCTCAAACACAGCAAGCCAGCATCTCGATCCACCAAAGTTTTGATTCCAATTGAATCCGTTCAATACTTTATCTTTCCAGAGGGTAAGCTCTCTGAACTCTATTATTTCTCGTATTGCCTGATGAATTTTTCTTTGTTCTTCGCGTACTTTTAGCTTTTTATCAGCATAATAAATTTGGAACAAAATCGTAAAGTTATTCCACGATTGCAAAATATTCGTTTCATATTTCACCTTCACTTCTTCCTTGATTTGTTCCAAGTCTTCTATTCTAATGAAATTTTTCTCTAATATTCTATCTAACACTTTAAACTTAATTAAGTTCACTTTTTCATCATTACGGTATTGTTCCCGTAAGCCTTTTAACGTCTCACTCTCTATTTCTGATATATCTCGCAACATGGCATCTGGATCTTTTTTATAATGGGCTAGCTTTACAGCCAGGGTATGTAAATATTCCACAGACGTTTCCACAATAATTTTGTTAGATTGTGAATGACATAAGAAAAAATCTTGAACATCTAACATCGTTAAATCCGATTGAGTTTTTTGAAAATGTTTTAATACGAACGTACACACATTTAAATACATTAAGTAATTATTCCCAACCGTTCCAGACTTACTTGCTAGGCCATAAGTATTTTTTATAAAACTAAATACAGCCTCTTCATAGAGCGGGTATAAGGCGTACTCTTTAGCAGCTAATAAGTATCCGAACAACGATGCATCAAAAGAAATACTGCTTTTAAAGTCTTTACCTTTACGTATGAACTGATTGATTGTTTCCCCTATCGATCCGCCAAACTGATAAAGCTCCTTTAATAGAAGGGCAACTTCCTCTGGGCTATTTTCGGCAAACTCGACTAAATCAGCTGTTTTGCTCTCATGAACAAAGAATTCGGAAGCCGTGTTGGCTTTTTGTAGTCTTTTCACGATATAAACGACCGTATCTGGATTAATCTCTTTCTCTCGTAAATACTCATTCAAATTCGATAATATTTCTATCTTATTTCCACCATTATATTGTTCCGTCTCTTTATATGCTAAGTATCTTTTATATGCGATGTTTAAATAATTATCTTTTAGTAGAATTGATTCATAACTTTCCATTTTGACCTCCATTATAGAAGTAATTCACCCCATTATTATAGCATTTATTGGAATTTTATTGTTTTTAAAAAAACTTTTTAAAAATTTTTCTCTATGATGCTACTTTTCTTGTCCTCCGCTTTATATAGAGGGTGAAGGCACAATAAAAAAGGAGGAATTACAAATGACAATTGTAAACAAGGAAGCAGTAAAGGAGTTTCAAACATTCTCATCCATCACGAAGCTGGATCAAACGGTAAGGGGGTACTTATTCAGACATAAGTATACGTTTTTACCAAGTACAGAAAAGGTTTTAAAGTGTATTTGGAGAAATGCTGGGGATGTTTACGGTGTGTGTGACTACACGTTAGACAAAATCGAAACAGAAGTAAAACTTTCTAGAAATCAAGTAGATAGAGCTATCAATCAGCTTATTAGACTAAATATCATAGAAAGTATTCTAACTCCTAGAGATGTAGGAAAGAGACGAATTTTACTTGTCATTCAGCCAGATATGGATTACACAAAGTTTTCTAAAGAGGAGGAAATGATTGGATTATCTTCTTTAGAAAGCATCCCGAAGGATTTTATAGATTTTGGAACCTCCTATTTTTCTGAAGAGAAAGTGCACCAATTATGGGCACACGTATTAGAATTGGAAAAAAACAGTGAAACAGATATTCCTTTAGGAGAGTTACTAGATGAAGTTATTTCAGCCTTGATTGATAGTACCGCTTTAATAAGTGGAGTACCAGCAGAAGTCAGAGAAAAGCTTTTTTATCAAAATGTTGAAAAGCTATTTCACGCAGAAGAAAAAAAGTTAGTAGAATTTAATCGCCTATAATAATAGTGATAGAGCTATACGAGTAAAACGTATAGCTCTTCTCGTTTTATGATCATCAAACCTTTTCATAGCGATAGCATTTTTAAATGTTTATGAATCTATATTTATTAATTTGATCACGCTACTTTTTTTGTCCTCCGCTTTATATAGATAGTGAAGGCACATTAAGAAAGGAGGGATTAAACATATTAATTGATAACGAGGAAACAGTAAAGAAGTTTCAAACATTCTCATCCATTACAGAGTTGGATCAAACGGTAAGGGGGTACTTATACAAACATAAGTACACGTTTTTACCAAGTACGGAAAAGGTTTTAAAGTGTATTTGGAGAAATGCTGGAGAAGTTTACGGTGTATGCCACTGTACGGTAGAAAAAATTGCTACAGAAGCAAAAATTTCAGAAAGACAAGTAGGACGAGCTCTCAATCAACTTATTGAATTGAATGTCATTAAAAGAGTTCCAACATATAAAGAAAATGGCGCGCAGTCACGGAATTTACTTGTCATTCAACCAGATTCCAATTACACTTCTATCTCAAAGGAGGATGACGAAGCTGGAATATCTTAGCTTGACACTATTCCAAATATTTTTCTGAAGAAAAAATA